>JAZLEE010000170.1:0-1887 GCA_045615085.1 Candidatus Aphodosoma sp.
CGCATAGTTTCGACCAAGACAGACAAGTGGAGCACACCACGACCAGATACGCGCCATACGTCGGATTCAGGGTTTTTCTCTACGCGGAGAGCAAGGTTTTTGTCTAATTCGCGGATTAGACGATCGTGAATGTGACGAGAAGTGACGAATTTACCGTCTTTGCCAAAGAAAGGCGAGTCGTTGTTGGTGAACGACATAGACATTGTAGGTTCGTCGATAGCGATAGGGTCGAGTGGTTCAGGATTTTCGATATCGCAGATAGAGTCGCCAATTTCGAAATTGTCGAGACCGATGATTGCGCAGATGTCGCCAGAGTGGACTTCTTGCGCTGCAGTGCGGCCGAGTCCGGTGAAGGTTTGCAACTGTTTGATGCGTTGTTTTACGACGGTGCGGTCGCGTTTAACGAGCGCGATGTCTTGACCTTCGCGAAGAGTGCCACGATGCACGCGACCAACGGCGATACGGCCTACGTAGCTAGAGAAGTCGAGCGAAGTGATGAGCATTTGTGGCGTACCTTCCAATGCAGGAGGAGCAGGAATATGCTCGATGATAGTGTCGAGAAGAGGGAAGATATTTTCAGTCTGATTTTTCCAATCGGTTGACATCCAGTTGTTCTTGGCAGAACCATAGATCGTTGGAAAATCAAGTTGCTCTTCGGTTGCGTCGAGGTTGAACATGAGTTCAAATACAGCCTCTTGCACCTCGTCAGGGCGGCAGTTAGGTTTATCGACCTTATTAATAACAACTATGGGTTTGAGACCGATTTGAAGAGCCTTTTGTAAAACGAAACGAGCTTGAGGCATTGGACCTTCGAATGCGTCGACGAGGAGAAGGGATCCGTCGGCCATGTTTAGAACGCGCTCAACCTCGCCACCAAAGTCGGCGTGACCAGGGGTGTCGATGATGTTTATTTTGGTGTCTTTGTAATTAATTGACACGTTTTTCGACAAAATAGTGATTCCGCGTTCGCGTTCAAGGTCATTGTTGTCGAGCATAAGTTCGCCAGTTTGTTGGTTCTCACGAAACAACTGACCAGCAAGTAACATCTTGTCAACCAATGTAGTTTTGCCATGGTCGACGTGCGCAATGATAGCTATATTTCTAATGTTTTGCATTCTGTTTACCTTAAAATATTTTCAACCTGCAAAGATACAAAAAATATATGAAATATTTCATAAACTGGGCCATTATTTCGAGACAAAATTTTGTAGGCTCAAAATTAGATGGATTGTGGGTAAGTTTCGTTTTATGAGCTAAAAGTTTGGTTATATCAGAAAAATATTGTACTTTTGCAAATTGTTTGACTGTTAAGTGGGCTGAAGAATAATATCTAAAGACTGAAAACATGAGACAGATACATGATGAAGATAGTGTTTATCGCACTCTTTTCCCTTACGTAAAGTGGATGTTCCGCAACTCATATCGACGTATTAAATATGTAGGCACAGAGAATATCCCAACCGATGGGGCTATAATATTCGCTCCTAATCACACCAACGCATTGCAAGATGCGCTTGCGGTGTTGTTTATCAATTCAGATCGCAAAGTGTTTGTTGCTCGAGCAGATATATTCCGCAACAAGAAATTGGCTAATATTCTTAATAGGCTAAAAATTATGCCTATTCGTCGTATGCGTGATGGAGCAAGCGAAGTGTTACAAAATGATGAGACAGAGAATCGTGCTATTGAAACATTGCGCACTGGTGTGCCTTTCTGTATTTTGCCAGAGGGAACGCATAGAGCAAAGCACTCGTTGTTGCCGTTGCGAAAGGGTATATTCCGCATTGCGATACGTGCAAATGAAGAATTTGGAAAAGAGAAGCCGATATATATTGTGCCTGTAGGGTTGGAATATGGCGATTGGTTTAACCTCTGGGATAATCTTGT
>JAZLEE010000171.1:0-3962 GCA_045615085.1 Candidatus Aphodosoma sp.
ATGGGCGAGAAACCTATGCGCGAACTTGTGCGCCGACTCTCTGCTGGTCAATCTATTGAGGATTGCCACGATATGCGACAAGTAGGGTATTTGTCTGTTACTAAGCCAGTGGATGATAATATTATTGAACTTGCGTCTCACGAAGAGTGCGCTAAGAATAAGAAAATATCAGCCGCAACATTCAAAATTATAGAGGAGGAGAGTAATAAACTGAATCAGACTGTGTTGGTACAACCTGTGGGGAAAGAGTATGTTGTGGTGCAACCACCATATTCGCCTATGACTACTGAGGAGTTGGATGCTGTTTATGAACTTCCTTTTACTCGCCAACCTCACCCGAAATATAAGGGTAAGACTATCCCTGCGTTTGATATGATTCGTTGGTCTGTGAATACTCACCGTGGATGTTGGGGTGGTTGTGCTTTCTGCACTATCTCTATGCACCAAGGTAAATTTGTGGTGTCACGCTCGTTGGAATCTATACTTAAAGAGGTGCGCACATTGGCTGCCGACCCCGATTTCAAAGGTTATCTCAGCGATTTGGGTGGACCGAGCGCCAATATGTATATGATGCGAGGTAAGAATCAAGAACTCTGCGCTAAGTGCAAGCGACCATCATGCGCTTATCCATCTGTGTGCAAGAATATGAATACCGACCATGCTTCTTTGCTTGATATGTACGCGGCGGTGGATGCGTTGCCAAGTATCAAAAAGAGTTTTATAGGTAGTGGTGTGCGTTATGATGTGGTGATGCATCGTACCGATTCGGAGGAGATTAATCGCACTAATGCCGAATATGCGCGCGAACTTATCAAAAATCACGTTAGTGGTCGTCTGAAAGTAGCCCCTGAACACACGTCGGATAGAGTGCTTTCGGTAATGCGTAAGCCAAGTTTCTCGTTGTTCAAGCAGTTCAAGCAGACTTTCGACCGCATTAATGAATCGGAGCATCTTAATCAGCAAATTATACCTTATTTCATCTCAAGTCACCCGGGTTGTGAGCCTATTGATATGGCTGAATTGGCTATTGAGACTAAGCGTCTTAACTTCCAACTTGAGCAGGTGCAAGACTTCACGCCTACGCCAATGACGCTTGCTACTGAGATGTATTACACAGGTCTTGATCCATATACATTACAGCCTGTTTATGTGGCACGCACTAAGGACGACAAACTTGCTCAGCGTCAGTTCTTCTTCTGGTACAAACCCGAAGAGCGACGTACAATCAAGCAATTCTTGCAAAAAATCCGTCGCCCCGACATCGCTGATCGTTTGTTCGAAAATGGTAATCAAGTAGGGACACGGCATGCCGTGTCTGTTGAGGAACCTCGTAATAAACCTCGTCATTACGAACAAGAGCGTAAAGCATTTTTCGACAAAAAGAGACGCAGAAAATAAATGAGGATACACACTGTGAGTGTGTATTTTTAAGGTAGGGAGAGGGTTGCTTGAAGGTTGCTGTATAGTATATTTAAATTTAGGGATTTTTAGGATTGAATACACACTGTGAGTGGGTATTTGTGAAGGGAAAAAATATGTACTTTTGTTAAAATAAAACAACAATGAAATACAATAAACAACAATGGAAACCTGGCACACTTATCTATCCGTTGCCAGCGGTGCTCATCTCGTGTGGTGAGAATGAAGAGGAGTATAATATGCTCACAGTAGCATGGGTTGGTACTATTTGTACAAACCCTGCAATGTGCTACATTTCGGTTCGCCCAGAGCGTCATTCGTATGATATAATCAAGCGCACAAAGAGTTTTGTTATCAACCTAACCAACGAAGATATGGCTCGTGCAACTGATTGGTGTGGTGTTCGCAGTGGTAAGGACTACAACAAGTTTCAAGAGATGCGCCTTACTCCACAAAAGGCACAAAAAGTAGCAGCCCCAATTATTCTCGAATCGCCTCTAAGCATCGAGTGCGAAGTGATCGAAATCAAAGAATTAGGTTCGCATCATATGTTTATTGCCAATGTGGTGAATGTGCAAGCCGATGAACGTTATATTGACCCTAAAACTGATGAGTTCCGCCTCTCAGATGCAAAACTCATTGCCTATTCACACGGACATTACTATAAACTTGGCGAAGAAATTGGCAAATTTGGTTGGTCAGTCCGCAAGAATAAGAAGAAGTAATCTAAATGAAATAAAAGTAATATGAAAAAATCACTATCCCTTCTCCTCGTAATTCTTGCCTTATTGGCAAGTTGTACAACTACACCCGAAGCTCCATTTGAGCCATCGCCTCTTGAGGTAACATCGGGTAATCTTTGGCGTGCAAACGTTTTTTCGCCAGAGATGAACGAAACAATCAAAATCGATGTGTGGACTCCTGATGGCTATACTGCATCAAAACAATATCCTGTCATCTATATGCACGATGGGCAAAATCTTTTTGATGCCAATTCTACTTGGAATCATCAAGCATGGGAGATTGACTCGGTGATGGGTATGCTTATCAGTGAGCAAAAAGCCCCTGCAGCTATCGTCGTTGGTATTCACAGCGTTGACACTACACGCCTTGGCGACCTTATGCCTGAGCGAGTAGTGGAGATGACTCCACTTGGTGAGGTGCGCGATTTTATCGACCGTATGTGTCGCGGGAAGTATCGCGCTGATGAGTATCTCCGTTTCATTGTCGAAACACTCAAACCTCTCATCGATGCTCGTTTCTCTACACTCACCGACCGTCAGTCAACCACTATCATGGGTTCGAGCATGGGAGGACTTATTTCTATTTATGGTTTGGCAGAGTATCCAAAGGTATTTGGTAATGCAGCGTGTCTTTCTACGCACTGGACTGGAGCAATTGGCGATAATTATGATTTCCCTACGGCAATGAAATACTATCTCATGGATCGCATGCCTCGTGGTTCAGACCATCGCCTCTATTTCGACAATGGCGATTGCAATTATGACTCGCAATATCTTCCTGCCTATGAAGAGATGAATCGCCTCTTTGATTTTCTTGGTTATCAAGAGGGTGACCGCCTCAAAACAGGAGTATTCCAAGGCCACTCACACAGCGAAAAATCATGGTCGGAGCGCGTAGCTATACCGCTTCAATATGTTTTGAAAAAATAATCCTTAAAACATATCTCATATATCATATTTTTTGCTTATCTTTGCACTCTATTCAGTAGAACAAACATAATACCTTAAATAATAACTAAAAAAATGAAAAAAGACAATCAAATTTTCGATTTAATCGAACAAGAAAAACAACGTCAACTTAAAGGCATTGAGTTGATTGCATCTGAAAACTTCGTGAGCGAGCAAGTAATGCAAGCTATGGGTTCTGTAATGACTAACAAATATGCTGAAGGTTATCCTGGCAAACGCTACTATGGTGGTTGCGAAGTGGTTGACCAATCAGAAAACATCGCTATCAACCGTCTTAAAGAACTCTTCGGTGCTGAATGGGCTAACGTTCAACCTCACTCTGGTGCTCAAGCTAATATGGCTGTATTTATGGCTGTTCTCAACGTTGGCGATACTTTCCTCGGTCTCAACCTTTCACATGGTGGTCACCTTTCTCACGGTTCGCCTGTGAACATGTCAGGTATCAACTACAAAGCTCTCGAATATAGCGTGAAAGAAGAAGATGGTCGCGTTGACTATGACCAACTCGAACGCGTTGCTCGCGAGAACAAACCAAAACTTATCGTTGCTGGTGCATCTGCTTACTCTCGCGAATGGGATTATGCTCGTATCCGTAAAGTTGCTGACGAAATCGGCGCTATCTTCATGGTCGACATGGCTCACCCTGCAGGTCTTATTGCTGCTGGTTTGCTTGAAAACCCAGTAAAACATGCTCATATCGTGACTTCTACTACTCACAAAACTCTCCGTGGCCCACGCGGTGGTATCATCTTGATGGGCAAAGACTTCCCTAACCCATGGGGCAAAACTACTCCTAAAGGTGAAGTGAAAATGATGTCTGCTTTGTTGGAT
>JAZLEE010000172.1:0-2889 GCA_045615085.1 Candidatus Aphodosoma sp.
CTTGCACTAGGTGCTATTATTGGTTGGGGATGCTTTGTGCTCCCAGGTAACGCATTTTTGCCAAAAGCAGGTCCACTTGGTACTGCAGTCGGTATGGCTATCGGCGCTTCACTTATTTTGGTTATTGCATTAAGCTATGGATATTTGATACGCAAATTTCCACTTAGTGGTGGCGAATTTATCTATACAAAAAAGACAATGGGTAAAACCAACGCCTTCATCTGCGGATGGGGTATGATATTGGCTTACTGGAGTTTGATTCCACTTAATGCTACAGCATTGGGTATGATTAGTCGCTATTTGTTCCCAGGTATCATTCAAGTTGGTCACCTATATCAAGTAGCAGGATGGGATGTATATGCAGGCGAAGTAATTGTAGCTTCGTTGTTTATCATTTTGATGGCTATAGTAAACATTTGGGGTATCAAACAAGCCGCTTGGACACAGACTACTATCGCATTGACTTTGGTGGCTGGTATATTTATGGTTACATTCTTGATATTGACTCAAGGCCCTGATTGGAGCAACCTTACACCTGGATTGCCACAAGGTCAAAACTGGTGGAAAGGCGTATTTGCTATCGTGGCAATGGCTCCATGGGCATTCATCGGTTTCGACTGTATCCCACAATCGGCTGAAGAATATAATTTTAACCACAAAAAATCTACTCGCATAATGGTGTTGGCAATTTCGATTGCAGCATTGTTATATATCGCTGTAAACACTGTTACAGCATTAGGTTTCCAAGATGGTATGTCGTGGGAAGAGATGCTCGTAAACTTGAAAAGCAACAACCAAATTTGGGCTACAGGTTATGTAGTTAAAATGAAATTAGGCATCATCGGCCTTACACTTTTGGGTATTGCCATGTTCTGCGCTGTAGTTTCGGGTATGAACGCATTCTATATCTCTACATCACGCCTTATGTATGCTATGGCGCAAGATGGAGCATTGCCATCAACATTCGGTAAATTGGGCGTTAAACACGGCACACCACGCAATGCTATTTTATTCGTGATGGTGCTCAGTTTGTTTGCCCCATGGTTTGGTCGCGAGGTGTTGAACTGGATTGTTGATATGACTTCGGTTGGTGCAGCAATCGTATTCGCCTACACTACAGCATCAGCTGCTATTTGGGCTATCCGCCACAATCACAAAACTCAGGCTTGGATTGGCTTCATTGGTTGCATCATTTCGTTGTTCTTCTTGTCGTTATTGATTATTCCGGGCATGCCAGGATATTTGGCAATTCAAAGCCGCGTAATCCTCCTCATTTGGATTGCGATTGGTGCAGTGTTCTTTGCACTTATCTACGAAAAATATAAGAAAAAATCTGACGAAACAAAAATCGAAGCAGTTGAAGAATAAGAGATGTTTGATATAAACAAAATACGAAAAGATTTCCCTATACTTGCACGTGAGGTGCATGGTAAACCATTGGTGTATTTCGATAATGGTGCTACCACCCAAAAACCTCAAGTGGTGCTTGATAGAATAATGCACGCATATACCCTCGAGAATTCTAATATTCATCGAGGGGTGCACTATTTGAGCGGTGTTGCCACCGAAGCACATGAGGCAGCGCGTCAGCGAGTAGCAGAATTTATTGGTGCTGAGTCGAAAGACGAAATCCTATTCACTCGTGGTACTACTGAGAGCGTTAACCTCGTAGCACGTACTCTTGCTGATCAGATTTGTCATTCTGGCGATGAAATTATTGTCAGCACTATGGAGCACCACTCCAATATCGTGCCTTGGCAGATGGCATGCGAGCGCACTGGTGCAACACTTCGCGTAGCTCCTATCAACGAGCGCGGGGAATTGATAATGTCGGAGTTTGAGGCTTTGCTTAATGAACGCACTAAGATTGTATCTATTGCCCATGTGAGCAATGTGCTCGGCACAGTCAATCCTATTGCTGAGATTATTAAGAAGGCTCATGCCGTAGGAGCAAAAGTGCTCATCGATGGAGCACAGGCTATTGCCCATATTCCAGTGAATGTGGTAGAATTAGATGCCGACTTTTATGCTTTCTCGGGTCATAAAGTTTATGCGCCTAATGGCATTGGTGTGCTCTATGGCAAACGCGCGTTGCTCGACTCTATGCCTCCATTCATGGGCGGTGGGGAGATGATTGAGACCGTGCGATTCGAGAAAACTACCTACAACAAACTACCTTATAAATATGAAGCCGGCACGCCGGATTATGTAGGCAGTTGTGCTCTTGCTACTGCGCTCGACTATATCTCTGCTATTGGTATGTCGGTTATAGCCGATTATGAGCATCAATTGCTCGACTACGCTACAGCCAAAATCAAAGAGATTGATGGTGTGCGTATCATTGGCGAAGCCGCAAATAAGAGTGGTGTGCTCTCGTTTGTGGTTGATGGTGTGCATCCTTACGATATAGGGATGATGCTTGATAAACTTGGTATTGCCATCCGCACAGGTCATCACTGCGCTGAACCACTCGTTGATTGGTATGGCATTCCAGGTACAGCTCGTGCATCATTTGCGTTTTACAATACAATTGAGGAGATAGATTATTTTATTTCGTCGCTTAAGCGTGTGTTGATGATACTCAGATAGAGTAGTTATTTGTTGCTTTTGTGACTGAAAGTAACTGTCTAAAAATATAAGAATATGGAAAATAAAAGATTCCAAATTGATATTGACGAAATTTTGAAGGCTAAAGTTAAGAAGAAATTGCCTAAATTTTTGGTTAATTTCCTTAAGCGTCGTATCCACCAAGAAGAAATCAACGACTGCATCGAAAAGGCCGAGCATCCACAAGGAGTAGGATTCTTCGACGAGGCGCTCAACTATCTCAACATTAAATACGAAATACGCGGAGCAGAAAACCTCGACCCATCGCGCCGTTGCATCTTT
>JAZLEE010000173.1:0-2279 GCA_045615085.1 Candidatus Aphodosoma sp.
GTGCCATACACAGGTATGATTGTTTCGACACGTGAATCGGCAGAGAGTCGCGCGAAAGTGTTGGATTTGGGTGTGAGTCAGATCAGTGGTGGTTCGCGCACATCGGTAGGTGGCTACACCGAAGAGGAGCGTCACAACGAAACATCGCAATTCGACGTGTCGGACACTCGCACGTTGGATGAGGTGGTGTCGTGGTTGTTGGATTTGGGCTATATACCAAGTTTCTGCACAGCCTGCTATCGCGAAGGCCGCACCGGCGACAGATTTATGTCGTTGGCAAAGAGTGGGCAGATAGCCAACTGCTGTCAACCAAACGCATTGATGACCTTGAAGGAGTATTCGGAGGATTATGCCTCTGCCGAAGTGAAAGCAAAAATCGAAAAACTCATTGCCGCCGAAATCGAGCGCGTGCCACATCCAAAAATTCGTGCCAAAGCAGTAGAAAATATCAAGAAAATCGCCTCAGGCGAACGAGATTTCCGTTTTTAAGGAGAAACTTCGAAGTAGATAGTTTTTGGTGTGGATTTTGCGGTATATAGAGTGATGTTTCTTCTTTTATGTGCAAGAAGTAGTGAAGTGTATGCGCTAGAGTGGTGTAGAATTGCAAATTCTTGAAAGTAAATAATGAAACAAAATTGCAATGATTCGTTGCAGAAAAGGATTGTATTGTCTCTGTAAGTTTAACACTCCAATGGGTTGTTGGAGAAAATGGAATATTGATTATTAGTCCCGTAGGGAGGATATAATTTAGGCAGGGGTGTAAACCCCTGAGAGAATGTTCCGTTATATATAAACCCCAGCGGGGTGACAGAGATATATTGCTATTTATTAGCATTATAAAATTTTAATTTTTCTGTCGCACCTACGGCGCTTATTTTTCTTATAATACCTTATCAGGGGTTTACACCCCTGCCTATAATATATCACCTTTCCGAGGTTTTATTTTAGCGGACAAGAAAATAAAAAATAAAGTCTAAAATATGAAATTAGTAATATATCAAGTGTTGCCACGATTGTTTGGTAATAAGGGGCGTAAGGCGTCGCATCGTGCGAAGGGCAACACGCAGAATGGAACGATTGAAGAGAATGGGGTGGGCAAATTCAGTATGTTCACTCCGAAGGTGTTGAAGGGATTGAAAGATTTTGGTTACACCCACGTGTGGTACACAGGTGTGTTGGACCATGCCACACAAACCGATTATAGCGCTATAGGTCAACCAGCCAACCACCATGCAGTGGTGAAAGGCAAGGCTGGTTCGCCATATGCCGTGCGCGACTATTATAACGTAGATGCCGACTTGGCTGACAAACCAGCCGAACGTATGGCAGAGTGGGAGAAGTTGATTGCTCGCACACATAAGGCAGGACTTAAGGTGATAATGGACTTTATTCCTAACCACGTGGCGCGTAACTATAATTCGATATCGGCACCAGAGGGCGTAGAACCATTGGGCGCTGGAGATAGAGAGGACTGGCACTTCTGGCATAACAACAACTTCTACTATTGTGTGAACGAATCGTTCAGTCCACAATTCGACCGCGATGGATATGTCGAATTCCCTGCTCGTGCTACGGGTAACGACTGTTTCTCGGCTTCGCCATGCGTGAACGACTGGTACGAGACTGTGAAGTTGAACTACGGCGTTGATTATTGTGGTGGCGGAGCGACACACTTCCATCCTCACCCCGATACATGGCACAAGATGTTGCAAATCTTGTTGTTCTGGGCGTCGAAAGGGGTCGATGGTTTCCGTTGCGACATGGCAGAGATGGTGCCAGTGGAGTTTTGGCATTGGGTAATCGAGCATGTCAAACGAGAGCATCCTGAGTTGATTTTCATTGCCGAGGTGTATAACCCAGCGCAATATCGCAGTTATATCCATCATGGTGGTTTTGATTATCTATATGACAAAGTGGGATTGTATGACACCTTGCGTGCAGTAGTACAAGGCCACGGCTCGGCAGAGTCAATCACACACGCATGGCAGGCTATCGACGATATCAAGGGGCACATGCTCAACTTTATGGAAAACCATGACGAACAGCGCATTGCATCGCAATTCTTTGCAGGTGATGCCGTGAAAGGATTCCCAGCGATGGCAGTATCGACATTGATGAATGCCTCGCCAGTGATGGTCTATGCCGGACAAGAATTGGGCGAACAAGCTCATGAAAAAGAGGGTTTTAGTGGGTTTGATGGTCGCACTACGATATTCGATTATTGGAAAGTGGAAAGCCTCAATCAATTGCAAAAATATTTTGATGGAGGTGAGGACCTA
>JAZLEE010000174.1:0-7321 GCA_045615085.1 Candidatus Aphodosoma sp.
GCGGTATACATACCACGCATTGCTCCTCCTTCCAAAACTAATGCAGTTTTTTTATTCATAATAATACTATGTTATATACTCTAAACTCTAAACTACTTAAGTTCCACAACAGTAATCCCAGCACCACCAAATTGCACATGCTCATCACGATACGATTTCACCATTGATGCTTGGTGCAAATAATCTCTAATTGCTTGACGCAAAGCTCCTGTACCTGTTCCATGCAATATTCTCACTTGCACTGCCGACACCATTGCTGCATCATCTATAAAATACACCACCGCTTGTAATGCCTCATCCACTCGCATACCTCTCACATCTATCTCTTGCTTAAATGTCAACTGACGATTTCTAATATCTGCCGTAGTCGACGACTCTCTATGTGCATTCATACGTTGCTCTGCTTGCTTAGCTTGCCCTGCCGACACTCGCTCCAGACGATTCAATGCCACTGTAGATTTTATCTGCCCAAATGCAACTATCGCAGTCTTACCCTGTATCTCGAGTAGTTTACCTATAACATTTTGTCCCACAATCTGCACATGCTCACCCACCACAAGCGGTTTCTGTTGCTTTTTCGGAGTCGTTTGCACTGCTCCCTTCTCCATCTTCTCGCGCAACTTACCCACCTCTTCACGACTCTTACGCGTTGCCTCTTTATCTGCTTGAGTCTCTTTTATTATACGTATTGTCTTCTCAATCTCTTTATTTGCTTGCGACAATATCTCTGCAGCCTCTTGCTTGGCCTGACGCAATGTCTCTTTCTCCTTCACTCTCATACCCTCTATCAATTGCTCATATCGTTCAGTCAATTGCTGCAATCGTTTCTCTTTATCTTTCACCTGCTGACGTTTATTTTCCCAATACCGTTTATCGCGCGCCACATCTTGTAGGTGTTTATCAAAGTCAACTTGCTCAGCCCCCACCATCTCCGATGCCGCAGCAATCACATCCTCAGGCAAACCAATCTTACGTGCAATCTCTATAGCAAACGACGACCCTGCAGTTCCTATCGACAGCATAAATAATGGTCGCATCTGATTACGATCATACAACATTGCACCATTCACAATACCCTCTGTCTGCGCAGCAAAGTGTTTAAGATTAGTATAGTGCGTCGTAATCACACCAAATACCTTATTCTTATTGAATCTATCAAGCACTGCCTCCGCAATAGCACCACCTAACTGAGGCTCTGTACCCGTACCAAATTCATCTATCAACAAAAGCGATTTGCCATTACTGAACTTAATACAATTCTTCATATTCAACAAATGTGACGAATAAGTCGAAAGGTCGTTTTCAATACTCTGCTCATCTCCGATATCAATAAATATCGACTTAAACAATCCTGCTCTACTACGTTCATGAAGCGGAATAGGCAAACCGCACTGAAGCATATATTGTAACAATCCCACAGTCTTCAAACAAACCGATTTACCCCCGGCATTAGGACCAGAAATCAACAATATACGCTGTTTTTTTGTGAGTTTTATAGTCAATGGCTCTATCTTACGACCTTGTCGTGCAAGCGACATCTCAAGCAAAGGATGGCGTGCTTCATGCCAATCCACTTCACACTCCGACACCAAATATGGTTTTATCGCACGTATTGAAATAGAAAATTGAGCTTTTGCACGCAAAGCATCCACTTCTGCCAAAAAATATACCGACTGCGCTATAGCATCGTAATAAGGACGAACACCATCCGTAAATTCCACCAAAATACGAATAATCTCTCTTCTCTCCTCATTTTCTAACTCTCTTAGGCGGTTATTCACCTCTACCACTGCAGTAGGCTCAATAAACGCAGTCTTACCCGTAGCTGATTCGTCGTGAATAATACCCTGAATTTTACGTTTATTCATTGCAGTCACCGGTATCACCAATCGCCCGTCGCGAATAGTTGGCGATGCATCCTTCTCCACAATACCCGATGCTTGCGCTTGTTTCAATATCGCATTAAGTGTCTTAGAAATAGAACTTTGAGCCGACAATATTGCGCGACGAATCTCTGCCAATTGAGGCGATGCCGTATCCTTCACCTCACCGTATTTATTGATAATTCGCTCAATATCATGCTCAATATTAGGAAACAACTCTACCGACTCAGTCAATTTTATCAATGCAGGGAAACGTTCCGCGTCTCGCGCACGCAAATATGCAGTCACCGCCCTCAATGTAGTGATATTCAATCTCAGATCTACTACATCTTTCACATCCAAGAATGTCCCGTCTGCTTGTGTACGTGCAAATGCAGGTCGCAAGTCTGCCAACGAACCTAATGGCAAACCTTCCCCTGTCTCTGTCAATAGCGTCATCATCTCTTCTATCTGCGTAAGCGACAATACTATTGCATCGAAATCCGACGAAAATTCCATCGCATCAATCAACTCTGAACCCTGTTGACTGACACAACGCTCCTTAATCAACTGACGTATTTGATCAAAAGATATCTTATTCTCAAAGTTTTTTGGATAAAGCATTCTTAATATAATCTGTTCTTCAACAAAGTAGAGACGCAATACCTTGCGCCTCTACAATGATTATATACATTAATTTTATTAAAACTCACAATTATTTGGAGTACGTGGGAAAGGTATCACATCACGGATATTTTGCATACCAGTTACGAACAACAAAAGACGTTCGAAACCAAGACCAAAACCAGAGTGGGGAGCTGTACCGAAACGACGTGTATCAAGATACCACCAAATATCTTTATCCGGCACACCCATCTCAGCTGCACGTGTACGGAGTTTTTCATAATCCTCTTCACGTTGCGAACCACCGATGATTTCACCAATTTTAGGGAACAATACGTCCATTGCACGTACAGTCTTACCATCGTCGTTTTGTTTCATATAGAACGACTTAATATCTTTTGGATAGTCAGTCAAGATAACAGGACGCTTGAAGTGTTCTTCAACGAGATAACGTTCATGTTCTGATTGAAGGTCTGTACCCCAATCCACTGGGAACTCAAATTTATGACCATTAGCCACCGCAGCTTTCAAAATTTCGATACCTTCAGTATATGTCAAACGTTTGAAATCGTTAGCAAGTACAAAGTTAAGACGATCAATCAAGTCATTATCATACATTTTAGCGAGGAACTCAATATCGTCTTTACAATTATCAAGAGCCCAACGTATACAATATTGGATAAAGTCCTGAGCCAATTGCATATTATCTTCAATTTCAAAGAAAGCAACCTCTGGTTCAATCATCCAGAACTCAGCCAAGTGACGAGGAGTATTAGAGTTTTCAGCGCGGAAAGTAGGGCCAAAAGTATAAATTTTACCAAGAGCCATTGCTGCCAACTCACCTTCCAACTGACCAGATACTGTCAACGACGCTTGTTTGCCAAAGAAATCGTCTGAGTAATCAATTTTACCCTCTTCATTAGTTTTGAGGTTATAAAGATTTTTAGTAGTTACTTGGAACATTTGACCAGCACCTTCACAGTCTGAAGCCGTAATAAGTGGAGTATGGAAATAGAAATAACCACGTTCGTGGAAGAATGTATGAATAGCCATTGCCATATTGTGACGAATACGGAAAATAGCACCAAAAGTATTAGTACGAGGACGAAGGTGCGCTACTTCACGAAGGAATTCAAGTGTATGACCTTTCTTTTGCAAAGGATAAGTATTATCAGCAGTACCATAGATTTCAATCTCTTCAGCTTGCACTTCCACCGATTGACCTTGACCCATAGATTCAACAAGAATACCATTCACCGAGATACAAGCACCAGTAGTGATTGGTTTCAAAAATTCCTCACCGAATTTAGCAATATCAGCTACAATTTGAATATTATTTATAGACGAACCATCGTTAAGCGCGATGAAGCTCACATTTTTATTACCACGGCGAGTACGCACCCAACCTCTGATATTAACTTTTGCACCAAAATCATTACGTTTTAATGCATCAACGATAACTGTTCTTTGAATTTTTTCCATAATAAAATATCACTTATATCAAGCAAAAAAGCACTGACCCAAATTAAGTAAGTGCTTTCTTGCAATACGTTTTAATTACATATTAATTTTTCTTATATTCACGCTCTTTGTCAAAGCCACCCACTGTACTCATCACACAACGGAAACCAATATCATTACGACATGCATTTTCGTCAAGCCAACGACGTTGAGATGGGTTCAACCAAATAGCACGGTCATTCCAACCACCACCTTTATATACGCGAGCTGTGTTAGAAATAACATTTGCTTCTTCGATTGGTTGCATATCTTTGTAAATCAAAGACGAGTCATTATTAAGTGATGATTGAGAGTCACCATCTTTGAAATCGCGATAATCACCACCTGTTTTAGTAATTCCACGTTCTTGAATCAATACAGTACGCATAGAGTCACGAAGAGCTGGATCTAAATATGCAAAGTGTTTGTTCAACATCTCTTCTGCATACATCGAGTCTGTTTCAAATTCATTACCACGATATGTGTTAATCTCTTCGTTGGTAGCAACATTTGCACGGAATACGTCTTTAACCCACTCATTAACGTTACCAGCCATGTTATACAATCCATAACCATTTGGTTTGAATGTCCATACTGGAACTGTCAAGGTACCATTGATTTGTACACCGATAGGGTCCCCTCTACCACGCAAGAAGTTAGCCACAAAGTCTCCTTCAAGACCTTTGTCGAAAGTACGCAATTGCGAACCAGACCATGGATAAGTATTTGTTTGTTCATAAATACCATCTTCTGTAGCCAAACCATAAGCAGCATATTCCCACTCCAACTCTGTTGGAAGACGACATTCAGAGTCATAAAGCGCACCTTCCAATATCACTTTCCACTCATTATGTGAGAGTTCACCATCTTTGTTCATATCGAATGCTTTGAAGTTAGGTGAGTAAACCAAACCATCACCAGCCTCATTTGCATACTCTTCATAACTTCTGTTGATATATTCCACATAGTCACGAACGCCTTTTGTTGTAAACAACACTTTTTCAAGAGAATCTGGCAATTCTTGCAATTTCAACGAAATCATTTCCAATGGAACGTAAGGCACTACACCCGCATTAATCAATTCCAACTCATTCAAGCGGTCAGTACGCCATTTACAATATTCTGTTGCTTGTTTCCAAGAAACACCTACAACTGGATATTCATTATAAGCAGGACTAACATAATATTCACGAACATAAGGCTCATTATAAGCCAACTCCTTACGCCATACAGTTTCATCTGGCAAAGCACGAACAACTACATCTGGGCGATGAGCATATACGCCTTGCAACCAACTTACATACTCTCTCCATTCAAGGTTAGTTACTTCATACATATCCATATAGAATGCAGATGATGCTACACGTTTCTTAGCATTATTTTTTGCTACAGACAACATGTCGCTATTCTGACCACGAACAGTAGTAGCCACTTCAATATAGACCATACCTTGTGGGCATTTTCCAAAATAATCAGTCTCTACATTAAAGAAACCTTTCTTAGGTTTATTATACGCCCAACCTGTTTTAAGAGACGCACTTCCTGTTAGTGGCGAAGGATCATTATTAACCATCCTTCCTTTTTTAGCACAACCAGAAAAAATGAGAAGCACAGCAAGAGTGCTCAAAATCACGATTTTATTAAACACTTTCATATCTTTATACTTATATTTTTTTTCAAATTCGAGTGAATACAGAATTCGAGCGCAAATTTACCAATAATTTATGACATAACAAGTATTTTTTACAAGTTTTTTTACTTTTTACCGTAAAAAATTATTTCAGGTCAGTTTTTTTACCTAAATTTGCAGTCAAAATAATGCTTTATATATGAATAACGACCAATACCACAAATTTATTGCCTTCGATGGTCAAATTATTGATACCTCCGAGCCCAAAGTAATGGCAATAATCAATATTACACCCGACTCTTTTTATGCTGGCAGTCGTTCTAATTGCGAGGCCGACATCATTCAAGCTATCAATCGTGCCATAGCCGACGGAGCATCTATTCTCGACATCGGAGGCTACTCTACTCGCCCTAATGCCGACAAGGTTAGCGAACAAGAAGAAATCAACCGCATCCGTTTTGCTCTCAGCATCATACGCAAACATCATCCCGATATACCCATTTCTATCGACACCTTCCGTGGCAATGTAGCCAGAGTTGCTGTCAACGAATTCCGAGTAGGCATGATTAACGACGTATCTGGCTTTGACTGGGACGAAAATATGCTTGATGCCATCGTCGAACTCCAAGTTCCATACGTACTAATGCACTCCAAAGGTACGCCCGAAACAATGCAGAACATGACTCAATACGACAATTTTCTCTCCGACATTCTCCAATATTTCGCAAAGAAAATTGCAATTCTTAGAGAAAAAGGCTTTTCTAAAGAGATAATTATCGACCCTGGTTACGGATTTGCAAAGACTTTAGAGCAAAACTACACTCTCCTTCGCGAACTTTCCACATTCGAATGCTTTCGAGCTCCTCTCTTAGTTGGAATATCTCGCAAATCTATGATTTACAAAGCGCTCAACATCGAGCCAACCGAGGCTCTCAATGGCACAACTGCGCTCAATGCCTTTGCACTCGAGCGTGGCGCAAATATCCTCCGAGTCCACGACGTAAAAGAAGCTATAGAAACTATCAAATTGTATAACTTATTAGGCAAACAAAATAATGAAAATCACATTAGTACAACAAGAAATCGTATGGGGCGATAAGACCGCCAACCTCACCACTTTCGGAAATATAGTTAAAGAACTCTATGGTAAAACCGATGTGGTTGTGTTCCCTGAAATGTTCTCAACTGGTTTCTCTGTCGACAAACCAGAGTTAGCTGAAGATACCGATGGTGAAGCTATCCAAGCCATCAAACGTTGGGCTCGTGAAGGTAACTTTGCAATTGCAAGTAGTTTCATGGCTACCGAAAACGGCAAATCCTACAATCGTGGCTTCTTCTGCCAACCCGACGGCACAATTGATTTCGCCGACAAACGCCACCTCTTCATTGGCGACGAGCAAAAACATTTCACACCAGGCAACAAACACCTCGACGTTATATATAAAGGTATAAAATTCCGCGTCCTTATCTGCTTCGACCTCCGTTTCCCTGTATGGAGTCGCAATTTTTCAGGTAGCGAATACGACGTACTCATCTACACAGCCAACTGGCCAAAAGACCGCATCGAGGCATGGGATGCTCTCACAGTTGCTCGCGCTATGGAAAATCAATCATATGTCTGCGCCGTAAATGCCATTGGCACCGACTCTTACAGTGACCAACACAACGGCCACTCTGTCATGCTCGACCCTCGTGGCAAATGCCT
>JAZLEE010000175.1:0-15623 GCA_045615085.1 Candidatus Aphodosoma sp.
TTAAACTCTTCATAATGAGGATAAATCGCAGGCACATCAATCGTCATCATTGTACTATCATCACAAGCACCTCCCGAAATATAAGCCAAAAGTTTAACATCAATCTTACCACCCTCATTAGGCATTGCAACCTCAAAGTTCTCAACTATATAGTCGTAAGAATTTGTACCATCATTAACCTTCCAACGCAAAGTCTCACAAGGTTCCGATGTAGGAGTATCAACACCATCAATGCGAGTATACACACAACTCTTGTTTTTCAAAACAACCTTATTCTGACAACCTTCTGGTTGATGCACCCACTCAAACTCAGCATGAGGCAATCGAGGTTTAACCTTAGTATGCAACACAAACGCACAATCGCCATCAACGTGCAAATCCCTAGGTTTCAATTCACAATAATATGTCTCAATATCATCCGCAGGAGGAGCTATACTTGCTTCATTACTCACAAACTCTCGCTCTTCGCCACGTGTCCACTCATACGTAAATCCATCTGGCGCCACCATCTCCATCACTGCCGCCGAACCACAACTTGTGCTCTTAATCGTAGCCTTAATACAATCGAGCGTAAAATAGGCATAACCACCATGAGCCTCAAATGTACAGTCGCGCGTAGTCAAAAATATCTTGATATTTTGACCATGTCTATCACTCACATCAATACCAATAGCCGACCAATCCTTCCAAACATATGTTTTTCCTTCCACTCCACACTTATACCACTGAATTTTCTCATTCTCTGGCGTAAAGTCAAAATCCGTACACATACCTTTGAGTGACACACCATCATTATCGGTAACCGCAACTTTAAAAAATGGGTCTCCCGACGGACCATGTCCTGGCTTTTCAAGCACTACCGCATATTTCATCAAAATAATATCAGCTTGAGCAGTATCTACCACATAATCAAAAATAATACCTTCTGCCTCGGTATAAGGACGCCAATTGCCAAGACGCACCGAAGCAAACGAACCAGGAGGTATAGTGCTCAATCGTTTTCCTGTAATAGGATCCTTGGCGCGTGGGTCGAATACATTCTTCTTCCAATTGACAGTATGTCGACTACGCTCATCATGCGCCCCTTTGTCGATAGGACCAGCGCCAGTAGTACCGACTCCGGTTTCTTCCAAAATATCAGACATCTTAGCAGAACCACGAAGACACGTTACGCCCTCCCTATCAAGCTGCACATAATTAATACAATGCCTATCTGGACAAAAACATACAGCCTCTGTCAAATAACGCCACGAGCTCATATCATTCATCGACGGCATCAACCCCCGCACACGAATGTCATACACACCCTCTCCTGGCACAGGCAACACAATATTTTTCTCAGTTGTTGGAGGCAAAGCCAACCACTCTTTTTGCTCCGACGCCTTATATTGCACTTCGTACCCCTCGTTACTACCCTGCCACTCTATAAACAAAGTATCGCACCCTGATATATATTCCAACATCTCAGGCTCAGGACACGACGCCGACGTTATTTGAATATTATCTATCGACACCGAATAATTGTAAGAAGAATCCGTATTGAAATTCTGCCACACAAACACCATATAAAACTCAGAACCTTTCCTCAACGTGCGTTGATCTGCAACACAATTTTTCCAACCATACCCCTCTCCTGCTACTGATTCACCACTTGGTGTATATGTAGTATAATTTTCAAAAATACGAGGCAACGACGACGTTGGAAGCGAATACAAACTTTGTTCTACTTGCTTACTTGCCGGCAAAAAATAAAACATACACTGCGACTTATTCTCTATACCTTCACACTTCCAATCAAACGATATATTCACCGTCAAATTAGTATCAATCGATATTTTACGATAGGCAAGCACAACATTACGTTCAATACCAAACATAGCATTTACACCATCATTGGTAATAGTTAACGAATTATTACCTTCATAATAGTCAATACCACCAATCTGCCATTGATCATCACAATCTTCACCTTGAGGACCTGTATTCATATGCCACAAAGCATTCTCGGCTTCATCTTCAAAGCCACAAAAATAAGGGATTGATATACTCTGTGCCATCATGCCTTTGCCTAACGACAAAAGCATGAATAGCACAAAGAAATTTTTAAGATTACAATACATTTTATTTAAAAAAATTTAAGTGTAATTTTTTATATATAATACCTATACATAACTTTTTACAACACTACTTGTTGTATCTCTCGGCTGTTATCTTCAAATATAAATTCCAAGATATACATACCTTTTAATCCCAAAGTAGAAACACTATTAAATCCTTCGGTAATAGCATAATCTTTGAGCAAAACACCCGAAGTGCTCCACACTTTCATACGCGAATTTTGAGGCACTTCAACATCCATTGCTTCATCGCGAGAGAATACAACTACATGCTTATCTGTTTCATTGCCAAAATCTATCAATTGTGCACTACATGTCATAAGTGTTACATTATCATCCTCACGAGTAAGCATCACCGAATATTCTGCCGACAAATCCAATCCTTCAGGCACATACAAAATAGACGATGTAGCGCTATCAATTGCAACTCCATTTTTATACCATTGGAAAGCAACAAATTCATATCCACCATTATAATCCTCATTTGTCACAGCCAAAACATCGCCCCAGCGTTGAACAATCACTTCGCGAGGATAAAGCACATTGAGAGTCACATTTTCAAACTCTTTACCACACGAACGCTCGCCAAACTTCAACATCGCACGATATGAGTTTGGAGTCAAATCTGTCGGAAACTCAACAAGCAGAGCATCACTTTCTACTGAATAACCTTCACATTCCAACGCAACATCTTCAAAATAGAGTTTAAACTCATCCAATCTACCTGAGTTTAAAACATATGGAATCGAAATATACTCCTCATCTTTACAATGATTTACCACAGAAGGGACAGCCAAATCAAGAGTTTCATGCACCACAATGTCAAGTGTCACAATAGAGTCACATCCACCTTTCGACTTAAATTTAGCTTTATAACGTCCTGTTTCGGTGATAAGTTTACCATCAAAATAATACTCCTCTCCACTACAAATAGTATCATTCTTTGTAATATCATAGTCATCAACTACAGTAAGATTGAGCACCGCTATACTATCACAACCCCATATCGAGAGCGTTGTATCAGAATAGAGACCTGATTCAAAAAGATTTTCTCCCTTAAATGGATATGACTGTCCAAAACAAATAGTTTCATTAATAGTATCACGATAAACTCCCATTCGAGGCAAAACAACAGTAAATGTAGTATCATCCTTACACTTACCCTCAGCAAGACCTGCCGAGAATTTTACTTGATAGATACCTCCTGTTTCAGGATATTCATGAACCGGATTAGCCTCATACGAAACAGTACCATCACCAAAATCCCAATAGTAATCCTCACATGGTTCTGCTGTCTCAGTCTCTACATTAGATACTTGATTAACACGAATAACATGACTTTGATTGACAAACTCTACCATATTTTTACATCCTGTAGGCTTATGCTTAAAGTCTACTTTCGCCTTAGGATAACGTCCAACAGCCGAAGCTCTCAATGTATAATAACAATTTATATTAGTTGGTTGAATTACATCAAGATTGTATGTCAACGTATCATTTGCAGGCAACTTCAGTGTCTGTTTTGTCGATATTATTCGACCTGGCTCATCTTCCAAATACCATCTATACTTGAATCCATCTGGACCTTGGAATATAGTTTCCGAATCATCACCACACGACAAACCTTTGATTTTACCATCTGTACAGCCAAGTGTGAAATAAGCATAACCAAAGTGTCCCCCAGCCGTACAGTCATATGTAGTCAACTTAATTTTAAGCGATTTTCCATGATATTTGCCCAAGTTAATAGCTATAGTTGTCCAATCTTTATAATAACCTTCCGAGTTGGTACCTTGAAACTTAACCCAATCTTGAGTATTAAAACCCGCAGCAAAGTTAGCCTCACCACAACCAAACTTATCCAACGGACGACCTTGATATGTAATTTCAAGTGTAAATCGAGGTTGCGACAATGAGTCGTGATTTGGCGACTCAAGCACAACGGCATAATTAAGAAGCAAAACTGCAGCATCTTTGGTTGTATCAACAAGATAATTATATTGCACTGATTCAAAATCAGCACCAATATTCCAGTTGCCTAAACGAACCGAAGCTAATTCGCCTTCAGGCACAGTGCGCAATTTACCTAATGTAAAAGGATCTCGCTCTTCAGGATTCCAGTGAATAGTATGACGGCTATCCACTGATTGACAACCAAAATCGACTACTCCTTTTTCAATACCTCCACCTGCAGCAGCATTACCATACGAACAATTTTCTTTATTCAAATCCAAGAAATCAATACAATGACTGCCTGGATAAAACAAAAACTTACTAATAGTACTCCATGCCCCAGCAATTCCATCACACTTTGAGCGCACAAAATAGGTACACATACCCTCAGGCAAATCAGATATAACCTGATGCTTTTCTGTGACATTATTATATTCAACTACTTCTCCTGTAAGGTTGTTACGGCAACGCACGTCATAAGCATCTGCCGAACCTTGCCACGACAACACCATATCATCACCTTTAGGGTTGGCTTTCAAATCGGTAGGGCGAGAGCATCTACCTTCTTGAAGAATTACAAGATTGTCGATTGCTGCACCAAGCGAAGAATAGGCCAACACACTATTGTTCCATACAAAAACAAGGTTATATGCCTCTCCATTTGTATAGATAGTATCCAACACAGTGTTCCATGTAGTTTGCGACAAATATGGTGTAGCTCTATCAAAATCAATAGAATAACGCTCTACCCACTCTGGCAACAAACTACTCATACTAACAGAATTGAGTTTAATACTATCACGTACTGGTATCCAACAAACATAAAGTCCATCTGTTTGTAAGCCTCCGGCTTGCCAATCGAAAGAAAGTTCATAATTACCTTTATCAAATGTATATTCACGATAAGCAAGCACAGTTGTACCTGTTGGCGTATAATAGTTCGACGTACCTCCATCGCCAGAAATATACAAACCATATTCACCACCATTTGCACCTACTTTACCCCAATACCATTGGTTAGCACATTCACTACCAAAAGCACCCGTATTTAGGTACCACTTCTCTCGCTCACTTGAGTCTTCAAAATCGGATTGAAAACCGATTGAAGACTCAATAGTAGCAGAGAACAAAATATTGTTCGATAATAATAGAACGATTAACAATAAAAACTTATTAAAAATCTTCATAGTTTATCTAAAAATATTATTCAAATAAAACTTTACCTTGATAAACAGATCCAGTACCTGTTACTATGCGAAGAATATAAATACCTGTTTGCGACATACCCTCAATTGCTATTGGATACGTATTAGGTTCACCTACATATACACATTGTCCCATTGAATTGAACAACTCGAAACGCAAACCGTTACGTTCTTCAAGAGAGAAGTCATTAACGACATACAATGTTTCACTTGCTTTAACTGGGTTTGGTGCCAACACCAAATCTTGTACTGTGATTACACCTAATCCTGTTGACATTGTAACAATCAAAGTATGAACAACTTCATAATCTACACCATCAATAGTAACAGTGATAGTGTCAGTATAAGTACCAGGTTTAGTGTTTTCGTCATAATTTATGCTATAATAACTATAAGGGAGATCATCTGTTGTGATTTCGAATTCAACATAATTTGTTTCCTCCTTCAACACTAAAAGATTCAAGATAACAACCGAGTCACAATCATCTACTGACTTAAGATTCAAAGTATAAGTTCCTTGTCGAGAAATACCATTAAATCCATCTCCAGTATATTTTTCACCTTCACGAATAGCATCATTAATGATTATGTTATACTCTGGCAATACAGTTGCTGTAAGTGTAACAATAGAATCACAACCATCTACTGACTTAAATGTTTCGGTATATACACCTGATTTAGTAATTGTTTTTGTACCGAATACGTATGAATCACCATAACAAATATTCATTGACTCTTCAACTCTAATAGCATCATTAACATAAAGTGACAAAGTAACAATAGAGTCGCAACCAATTTGATTAACTAATGTATCTGGATACAATCCTGCTTCAGTATAAACTTTACCATTCCAAACAAATTGTTGTCCTTTACAGATAGTATCTTCAACTATAATACGTGAAGATTTATTAATTGACAAATTGAGAGTCACGACAGAGTCACAACCCGAAGCTGACACCAATTTTTGTTTATAAACACCTGCTTTTGTCAACGCATCAAAGTTATTCAAATCATATACATCACCTTCACAAATTGTGTAATCAATAACTGTTTCTTTTATTGGCGACACAACAAGGTTAGTAGCTTTCTTAATGTCATTAACACCTATCTCTGACGACAATACCCATTCATCAAAAAGATTTTCACCTACAACCAATTCGTTATATGGCACATATAAATCTCCACTGAGATAGTCTTCTGTTTCGCAGATAGTAACATTCAACTTATCTGAATTGTAGGCATTAATATGCACATTATCGATGTGCAATTCAGTCGCAGCATTCATGTCAATAGCCGATTCAGCAAAGAATGCCACTCTAATAACCTTACCTGCAAACTTAGACAAATCAACAGAATATTTTTTACCTTCACTTGGGATTTCAAGATATTTATATGTATCTTTTGCTCCACCCCAAACTGTAGTATTTGCATTTTGCCAAGTTTTACCAGCATCGCCTGATATAGCAACTATAAATCTACTTGGAGTAACAGTCAAATTCTCATCACCTAGAGTAGATGCATTAATATCTGTCAAAGCCAAGTCAAAAATAAGATGCAAATTCTCGGCATTAGGTAATATCACTTCTGGCGAAAGCAACATGTTTTGAGTTTGATGTTCAGCTTTTCCGGAATTACAAGTAACTTCAACCGACATGTGTGTCGATGAGAATAAGCCATGACGGAATATAGCTTCATTCATTTTCCAGCCAACGTTATTATTTTCTGCAACAAAGAAGACT
The DNA here is from genome assembly GCA_045615085.1 of Candidatus Aphodosoma sp. Lineage (GTDB taxonomy): Bacteria > Bacteroidota > Bacteroidia > Bacteroidales > Paludibacteraceae > Aphodosoma. The sequence goes on from JAZLEE010000175.1 coordinate 7,015, forward strand.
CCTGGATTTTGAATAAAATCATGAACACTTACATTATTTGCACGTTTCCAATCTACAGGACAGTTAGCCTTAACACTGAATGGCTCGGTATAAGCAACCTCTTTTTGAGTTGTGAATGCAACAACATCTGATTTTTCTGACAATTTATCAGTCGAACAGATCGATTGGATTTGCATATAATAAACAGTAGAAGATGCCAATTCGGTCAACTTAACAGGGAAAGTAGCCACAGTATCTTTGCGTAGACCCTTAGTAAACTTATCGTCCGTTGCAAGAGTAATAATATGTTTTTCAACATTGCTATGAGCACAATTGATAACAGCCGATGTTGTTGTGACAGAGTCAACTTTTACCAAATCAGGTTTGAAACATTCTAAAGATGTAAGCTTAATATCATCAACATAAACAATATTATTCAACAAACCATCTTCGTACAAATCATTACGGAATGCAATGTATTTACCTTCAGTTCCAACCAATGGCAATTTACATTCAACCCAATATTCATTACCATTTGGATCTTCTTCTATATTTGTTTTAGTTGTAATATCTTCCGAAGTATAAGGATATTCAAAAACAGTAATGAGTTCAAATGTTTCAGGAGCATCTGGGCTAAGAACAGTACCAACAGAAATTCTTCTAGCATATGTATTACCTAATGGTTTAATATCTTGCGAGCCAGGAACACCTGTTTTTGGATTATGGTTAAAACAACGCATCCAGAATGACAACAACAAATTCTCACGTTCACCTTCTAAGTCAGGGAAGATAATATAACCACCAGGACTTGTTTTATAAGTAGAAGCGCGTTCAAACATCAAAGCATAATCACCCGTACGAGAATATTTTTTAGTTGATGTACTAGCTATCAAGTTTGGATAGAATTTTGCATAAGTCGATGATGAATATGCAAGCGTATCATGTCCAACAGTGAAGCATTTTGGAGTACCAAACTTAGTGTTTGCTGTTGTTGACGAAGTATAAGGCATAAACAAATGCGCTGTTACATCTTCAAAAGACAACAAAGAATCAACGCCAAATGGCAAACAGTGAGTAGTAAAGTTGAGAGGTTCACTTAGCAAACTTTCATTATCTTCGCCACACAAAGCTTGCACAGTTACTTTATAATCAGTACTTTCGACCAAACCTGTGATTTTTGCAGAATTTGTAGATACAATTTCAGTAACTTTTTTAAGTCCTCCAGTCATAGACATTTTTACAGGTGATACCTCTACCTTGTAGCTTTGTACTGTGTCTGAAACAAAATCCCAAGCCAAATCAACTGAATGTACACCAACTTCAACTATCTCTACATTGTATGGCATGTCGCACGCCTCTTTAACAACATTGATATTATCAATTACAGCAGAACGAATCGAAGCATAATCACCTTTTGTATTATTATTTATCCATTGGAATACAATATTATAATCACCAGCAGTCTCTTCGGTAACAACAAACGTTGTTGTTTGAGTAGCCCATTGATCAGCCAAAGGTTTTGACTTATTCGAACCATTAAGAATATAGACACCAAGAGCTTTTGCATCAACCAACTCAATCCAACCTGTAGGGAGTGGTGATTGAGACGCAATAAGTTTCGCAGTTGTTTGATCTTTAGCCGTAACAATATAGTCACCACCTTTAATTGTAGAAGTTGTAGGGAGGAAACCTGCACGGATATAATCACTATATGTAGTAGACACACCTACTTTTGAATTTTCGCCCACACAAGTCCAATCGAAAGATACGGTATATGTACCAGGTTCGAGATGGAATGCTCTATATGCCCAAGACCTTGATGATGTTGTTTCGTCGTAATGAGCAGAAAGACCACCATCTAGAGAAACATACATAGCCTTACCAGCATTTGCCACAGTATCAGTAACCATTGCTGCTGTATCAGCACCAATAAACCATTGATTTGTTTGATTATCTTGTGCGAACAACCATTTTGATGCTTCTGATTCATCTTCGAAGTCGATAAGATATGGATATTCTCTTACCAAATGACCCGATGTAAAATATTTTCCAGCATAAACCCATGGTGATTTATTAGTTGCCGAGCAAGCAGTTCTTACGTATACATCATAATAAGTTGCAGGTTGGAGATTTGTGAGAGTAAACACTGTATCAGTAAATGAAACAATATCAGTTGCTTTATCAACATCAAAACCTACTGCACCACAAACAGCCTCATAACTACCAACACCATTATTTAAGAACGAAAGTGTTATTGAATTTTCTGAGTGACCAACAAAAGTAAATTCTTTGACTTTTTTACAAGAAGGTATCAACTCAATAAGCACGTCATCGATATAAACACCTGTTGACGAAGATGTAGTTTCATTGAGTTTATAATCCGACATGAACGCAATATGTTTGCCATTGCCTTTATATTTTGCGAGAGATACTTCATAATCCTTCCAAACTAATTCACTTGAATTAATAATGATTGTGTCGACAGGAACAAAAGTACTATCAATATAAAATGGATTAGAAACAACACCAACAACTACCGAGAAGTTTTTATTAACAGCTTTAGGGAACGCAAACAAAGTAACTTGACATTTACTCAAATCATCCACATCAATTTCACGAGTTACCAAGTATGAATTCACTTCAGGTGATGTATAAAGATATACTTTGCGATTACCAGAGTGAGGAAGGTGACTAAATAATGCTTCTTTATTTTCCAAGGATGGATATGCAATATTATTTTCTTTATAGAAACCATACCAACAGTCAGGAAGTTGTCCTAAAATTTCTTGATTATCAAAATCATCAAAATAAGGCAAAGGCAACTTATCATAGCAATTAGTTCTCAATACATTTACTACCGACCAATCGCCAAACTCACCATCACAAGTAGAGCGAGCATAAAAATAATAAGTCGTATAAGCCGAAAGATTAGTCACCATCAAACTATCTCCTTCGACAATAAATGTTGCCAAATCGGCCGAATCCAACTCACTCTCAGTGCATGCTGCAGTTGAATATTTCACTTCGTAAGGACCATTGTCAGAAGTAAATCTAATAAGTGTCGAATTATGAGTGATTTCATCGAAATAGAACGAAGTAGGACATGGCGATGCTGGAGCAAACGAGACATCATCGATACAAATATCATTAGGAAGGTCAAATTCTGAGAAGAACATAATAAACTTACCTCTCTCGCCATTATAGTCACACTTATAGTTGTGGAAATGCACTTCATATTGACGTTCTGTTGATGAGAATGTCACAGTGTCGACAGGCACAAATGTAGCCAAGTTAGATGGTGTAGTCAATACACCTACTACAATTGAATGAGCATAACGATTTGAAGGACAGTCGGTCCAACCCCAGAAATTCAATTTAACATTAGCAATATCGTCAACCTCCAATCCATTTGTTATAGCATAAGCACCATTGCCTTCTTCAGAAGAAACAATATGCAAAGAAGACTTACCTGTATGCTTATATTTTGTATCACAATAAGGGATATAGTCTTTCGATTTAACATTCGAACCTACAATATAACAAGCAGGATGTGTGCCTTTGCCAGTAACATCAAGTTCAAAGCTTTCGACATAATTATCTTCAATCGAAATAGGAGTACAAAGAGTAGAGATTTTTAGGAAGTTACTCCACTTACTTGTTTCAACATCGCTACACATTGATTGAACATAAACATAATACTCAGTATCAGGAGTCAAACCATAAAACCAAGTGTAGCTTGACGTCACAGTGTCAATTTTCGCAATAACATTGTTCAAAGATGGGTTAGCCAACTCTTGGAGCGATAATTTTTCTGTTGCAAACACAACACGCCATTGATTAATATCTTTTGCTGGTTCCCAACTAAGTTGCACTGATTTATCACGTCTATCAGCCAACTTAACATCTTCAGGACGAGCACAAGGAATAATATTATCAACAACAATATCGTCAATAATAGCATTAAATCCAACCATAGAAGATTCTTGTGTTGTCTGAAGCATGATAGCAATATGACTACCATTGCCTTTGTATTTTGCAAAAGAAACAATATATTCGAGGAACTCATCTGGTTCAGTCTCAGATTTCTTTTCTACCACAATAGGTTGAATAGTTTCTACCAAATCGAATGTTGTTGTATCCATTGGGTCGCTCATTACGCCAACCAATAAAGGAGGATTGCCTTCTACACCAATAGTTTTAAACGAAAGTTGCAATTCTTGCAATGGTTTCTCCATTTTTGGCAACGCAATATAAGGTGAAAGGTGAGGGAAACGACCATCTGTTGTCATAATAACAGAATTGTACTCCGACACAAATTTTGTATTAGCCAAACTTGGTGTATAGAGTGAACCTTGAGTTGTAGCAAGTTGTTTAGAGAACATACAAGGCACAGCAAAACCTTCGACATTAGCACCAATTGCATAACCAGGATTGTCAAAATTCTCGATATAAGGAACAGGCACTTCGTCAGGGCAGTTAGTCACAAAGCTTTCGAAATCAGTCCAGTTGCCAGATTCAGCAGGACAAATAGGACGAATTGTATAGTAATATACATTTCCTGAAGGACGCAAATTTGTGAACTTAATGCTATTGGTTGTTACTGTATCATTGTAAACATAAGTTTTCTCAAAACTTTCAGAGTACATGTCATCGATATGTGGAAGTTTAGGTTCCCATTGATGTTTAACAGTCACCACACCATTTGTAGGATTGGTTGATTCGGAAGTTGTTAGTTTATATTCAGCCTCAAAAAGACGAACTACCCAAGATTGTGCGCCATTAGCTTGCCAAGTAAGAGTCATCTCAGTTGGATTATTAGGAACAGAAACAACCTCTACATTTGATGGGCTTTTACATATTGGAACATAAGAGAATCTAACGTCATCAATACAAACCACATTTTTTTCTGTAGGCACAAGTTTAGAGTCAACTTTGAATGCTATAAATTGACCTTCCACTTCATATTCGTCAAAATTATAGATATATTTTTTACTACCTTTGTCATCCTTTCTTTTCAATTCGATTGTATCAACAGGTTGGAATGTAGAGATTTCGTTTGCCACTTTCATAACACCCAAGATAACTGCACCAGCATGCTCTTCGTGAGAAGTATATGCTGTGAACGCAACCGAAACTGAACGGATATTAGTAGATAGTTCAGGCATTACTGTTGCTGACCACAAATCAAAGTCATCATCTCCAAGTGCTATATGAAGATGTTTTTGTGGGTCATCTGGATTAAGACTTTCATCTGGTTTTAAAATTACACCTCCACTACCACTTGTTTGAGCTTCATCAGAACAAGTTTCATCATCACAAATCATAGGATAAGCTCCACTTGAAAGCGTCAACATACCTTGTGCCATTTTGACTTTTGGAAAATATTCTACATCACCATATTTGATGAAGTAATATTTAGAAGCAGAGTTCAAAGTAAATGTCTCAGTATAAGGCAACACATCAACTTTACCAGGAGTTCTCATAATACGAGCAATACTCCACTCTCCCTTAGCATCACCATCGACTGCGCGAGCATAAAGATAGTATTCTGTACTTGGATTCAAACCAGCAACAATTCCACCATTAGCAATTTGAGTTTTAATAACATTTGTAGCCTCGTCAACATTTGCCAATTTTACAGTAGAAGCTACAATATCATATTTTGGATATTCCAAAGCAAAATCCAAACGTACAGAAGAAGATGAGAGAAGCGAAATATTAAAATTGCTAACTTTTTGGATGGCAGGAATATAATCAATCTTCAAATTATCCATACAGAAGATATTAGATTCCACGAAGTCTGACATAAAGGCAATATATTTACCTACACCATCATAATTTTCCAACGAAACAAAACACTCTTCATAAGTACGTTTAGAAGTAATATCGATAGTATCTACAGGTACAAATGTTACCTTATCCATTGGGTCGGTCATGACACCCACAATTAAACTAAATCTAGTTGACAAGTGAGGTTCATAATTGATAGTAGTGAATGACACACTCAATTTGCTCACATCATCTATTCTAGCCTCAGGTAATACAACATAAGAATAGTCACCACCATCAATCGCCGATGCAGCAACTTCATCCTCGCCAAAGAAACACAACGCATAAGTAGAGTCTATTGAGTTATACCATCTTTTATCATTCTTACAAGTATTTACAAAAGGTTTTGCAGCATTTGCTGATGATTCACAAATCCAACGTTCTGGATATGAGAGCAAACCACCCGCAGTAGTGGTCATATTAAAATCATTTGTATAAGGAATATCAAGCATATAAGACACTTCAAAAGAGTCAACTGCCCAATCACTAACCTCATGCTCACAAATAGAACGCATGTAATAGTAATATTTTGTACCAGACACAAGATCAGTAAGTTTATAACTCCAATCTGCTGGTAATATAGTGTCCATCACATTGGCTTTGTGATCTTCGTCATTCAATTGTTCGAGAGTCAATGCTTCGGTAGTGAGTTTGAAATTGAAACCTTCGGCATCGAAAGCACCAAGCCAGTTTACAACAGCACTTTTACTTGTCATTTCACTAATCATCAAAGCATACGGAGTATCGCAACGAGGGGTTGAGCGTACTTCCACATTGTCAATTACAACACCACGACCTAGTCTATCTGTTGCTTCAAATGCAATTTGATATGTTTTTGAAGCTCCGACCAAACTCAAAGTATCGAGTTGCCAGAAAGTGATTTGTTCGTCGTAAACTTTAAGTTCTACCCAATCGGCATCTTGCGACAAACGATATAATACGCGTAATTTGTCAACATCTTTAGTCCAATGACTTTGAGCGTGAGAGAAAATCAACAATGGACGATAAATTTTAGACAAATCCATAACTGGAGAAACCAAACGTACACATGCATTAGTTGTAACTCCAGAAACTCCGCGCATCGCAACACGATGAGTACCTGAATAGGCCCCATTAGGATATGTTAAATCTCCCGATTCAACACTCCATTTTAAATCTCCAGACACAACTTCTTGTGTCCAATTTGAAGGAATGCCATTCTCGAAACCTTCATTCAAAGGTCGCCCAAATTGTTGAGCAAACACCGAAAACGAAATAAACAAAGTTGCAAACACAACCAATAGTTTTTGTAAATTTCTTTTCATAACGTTTAAATTATTTTTTTATTATTATTTTATTATTTTTGATTTTATTTTTGTCTTTCTTAGTACACAAAATCAATGCTAACTTCCAAAATATGGCAAAGTTACGCATTATTTTTGAGTTGACAAAATTTATCGCATTATTTCATTAATTTTTATTAAAAAAAGGCCTAAAAACAAAAAAAGAGACGCAATTGCATCTCTTTTTTTGGATAAAAGCATTATTACTTTTTATGCATTTTTTCCACAACAATTTTTATATTTTTTACCCGACCCACAAGGGCATTGGTCATTACGGCCCACTGTTTTTTCGGCATGGATTGGTTGTGTCACTTGACGTTCACGGGTATCACGTTGACCTGCACGCTGAATGTCGGTCATGTCTTGTTTGTTGGCACTATATCGGCTGTAATCTTGACGACGCTCGGTTTCGGCTTTACGCACTTGCTCTGGCTCGCGAACTGGAATTTGAGCGCGCATCAACACCGAAGTAATCTTGCGATTCATATCTTCGAGCATTGCTCCAAACAAATTGCTTGACTCAAGTTTATAGATCAAAAGAGGGTCTTTTTGTTCGTATGTTGCATTTTGTACCGAATGTTTCAATTCGTCGAGTTCACGAAGATTTTCTTTCCAACCTTCGTCGATTGCATGAAGTAGAATTGCCTTTTCGAACGACTTAACCACCGCTTTCGACTCTGTTTCATATGCCTCTTTCAATACCACAGGTACATTGTACATACGTTTACCATCAGTGATAGGTATTAAAATCTTTTCATATTGAGCACCCTGATTTTCATATACTTGTTTGATAACAGGATTTGCCACCTCAGCCATCTTATCCATTTTACGAGCAAAAACTTCGTATGCAGCTTCGGCTACTTTATCAACAATCTTATCCGCTTTAAACGAACGGAATTCGTCCTCAGTCACAGGAGTATCCATAGCAAATACCGAAAGCATATCATTTTTGAATCCATCGAAATCCAATGCTTGATGGTTATTATTTACAATAGCATAAGCGGTATCGTAGAGAGTATTAACAATATCAACACCAATACGTTCGCCCATCAAAGCATGACGACGACGAGCATAAATAACAGTACGTTGCTTATTCATTACATCGTCGTACTCAAGAAGACGTTTACGGATACCAAAGTTATTTTCTTCCACTTTCTTTTGAGCGCGCTCAATAGATTTCGAAATCATAGAGTGCTCGATCATTTCGCCTTCTTGGAAACCCATACGGTCCATAACCTTAGAGATGCGTTCAGAACCAAAGAGACGCATCAAATCGTCTTCGAGCGACACAAAGAAAACAGAAGAACCTGGATCACCTTGACGACCAGCACGACCACGCAACTGACGGTCAACACGACGGCTCTCGTGGCGCTCAGTACCAATAATAGCAAGACCACCAGCAGCTTTAACATCTGGTGTAAGTTTAATGTCGGTACCACGACCAGCCATGTTAGTAGCAATAGTTACAGTACCTGGGCG
>JAZLEE010000176.1:0-3054 GCA_045615085.1 Candidatus Aphodosoma sp.
GCTACGTTGCATATCGACATCAACAACCTTACGATCGGTTGCATCTGATGGCGATTGATAAAGGAATTCACCTTGCGGACCAGCCACAAAACTACTACCCCAGAAGAGAATACCATTGGTTGCACCACTTGGGTCAGGCTCGTGCCCCACACGATTGACACTAACTACAGGCAATCCATTGGCAACAGCATGACCACGTTGAACAGTAATCCACGCTTCGCGTTGGCGTGATTTTTCAGCGTCAGTATCGGTGCTTTCCCAACCGATAGCAGTAGGATATATCAACAAATCGGCACCAGCCAACGCCATAAGGCGAGCAGCTTCGGGATACCATTGGTCCCAACAAACCAAAACACCCAATTTACCAACCGAAGTTTGAATAGGCTCGAAACCGAGGTCACCTGGAGTGAAATAGAATTTTTCGTAGTAAGCAGGATCGTCAGGGATATGCATTTTGCGATATTTGCCAGCGATAGAGCCATCTTTTTCGAATACTACAGCAGTGTTGTGATAAAGACCAGCAGCACGACGTTCGAACAACGAAGTGACGAGCACAACGCCACACTCGCGAGCCACTTGTGAATAGAAATCAGTTGAAGGACCCGGAATTGGTTCGGCAAGGTTGAACAACTCAGTGTTTTCTGTTTGACAGAAATATGGAGTGTTGTGCAGCTCTTGTAGCACTACGAGTTCGGCACCCTCGGCAGCAGCAGCCACGATTTCGGCACGAAGCATTGCTTTGTTAGCCTCCACATTGGGAGTTATAGATTGTTGAATAATTCCTATTTTCATATTTTTAGTAGCGAGTAACGAGTAGCGAGTAGCGAGACTTTACTCGGCTTCGCCTCGTTAGTTTTTGTATTTAGATTGACGGATATTGCATAGTGACGCAATGGAGCGAACCATGTTGACGAATGAGGGTTTGGCAGTCGACACCTACAATTTCATGTTCAGGGAATGCTTGTTGCACTTGAGCCAAGGCAAGAGCATCGAGGTCGGTGCCATAGGTAGGCACAAGCACAGCACCATTGATGACTAAATAGTTGGCATAAGTAGCAGGTATGCGTTCGTATTCAGTATCAAAAATAGATAGTTTAATTTCCTCATACGCTGGGCGCGCCATAGGCAAAGCGATAAGACGATAAGGTTTGCCGTCGAGAGTGCGGAAGGTAGCGAGTTGCTCTTCCATACGATGCAGAGCCTCGTAGTGTTCGTCAGTTTCATCGTCGCACTTGACATATAGAATAGTGTCGTTAGGACAAAGACGGGCAAGAGTGTCGATATGCGAATCGGTGTCGTCGCCAGCGAGATAACCATGATCGAGCCAAAGGAGTTGGCGCGCACCCAAAGTATCGAGAAGATAAGCCTCAATATCGGCACGCGACATTGTGGCATTGCGATTAGGCGAGAGAAGACACTCAGACGTAGTGAGCAAAGTGCCATTACCATCGCTCTCGATAGAGCCACCCTCGAATGTAAAATTACGACAATTGCGCAATTCGCCAAAGAGGTGTCCTGCTTGATAAAGACGTTCGGTGATGAGATTATCTTTGTCGGAAGCAAACTTCAATCCCCATCCGTTGAATTGGAAATCGAGGATTACGGGTTTGCCATCTTCGAAGATAGTGATACCTCCATGGTCGCGAGCCCAAGTGTCGTTGGATGGCAACTCGACCAAAGTGACATTTGCCATATTCACCTCATCGGCAATTTGATAACGAACCTCTTCTATGTCAGGAGCGACAATGAGGAGGTGTTGACGCTGAGCAATTTCGCGTGCTATATTTTTGAAACAAGCTTGTACTTCTTCGAGTATGTAAGCCCAATCGGTTTCGGGATGAGGCCATGTGAGTTGCACAAATTGCTGTGGAGCCCACTCTGCAGGGAATATTCTCATTGAGCCAAATAGATTTCGAGTTCGTCGTGATTAGGATTGCGGAGAACGATACGACCTTCGCGGTCGACCAATATCATAGATGGGATAAATTGGATTTCGAAGTGAGCAGCCATTGGTTCTTGCCATCCTTTAAGATTTGTGAGGTGAATCCAATTGAGTTCTTTGCTTTCGATAGCACCAAGCCAATTTTCGCGACTATAATCGAGAGAAATACCAATGATTTCGAAATGGTTGCCAGCATGCTCGGCATATACCTCTTTGAGCCAAGGCATAGCGCGCATACATGGGCCACACCATGATGCCCAAAAGTCGATGAGAGTGTAGTCGTGTTGCGAAATGATATCCATCCAACGGATAGTGTCGCCAGCGACGTTTGGAGTAGCCTCGTCAGAAAGCAAGCAACCGATTGCCATATATTGAGGTTGCGCAGTGCGAGCTTTGGCAGTATCGGCAGGTAACAATTCAACCAACTCCTCAGTTGTGTAGAGGTGTTTGATATCCTTGATAAGTTCTCGGCCAGGTTGAGTTGCAGAATGAGGCAATACTAATTGTTTGAGAGTTTCTTTGTAGTTGGCACGCTCAGTTGTAAGAGCAGCAAACTTCTCAGCATTAGTAAGTTCAGATTCAACCAACGTGTGAATATTCTCGTCGTAAGAGACAACGAGGTTGTTGTAAGTTTCGTATACACGATTGAGTTCGGTGCCAGTAGCAGTCATTTCGAGGGCAGTATCGACATGCATAGTGATTTTGCCATTTTCGAGGATGAAATATGTACCCACACCTTGTTCAGTCATTTGGCGATTGGCATCGGTGACAACAGCTACAGCCATCAAAGGCTCGGCAGCCACACCTTGCATTTGGAATTTGCCATCGATGATTTGAGCGCTATCAAGAGGCTCGGTAGCGAGTTTACGCAAAGTTTCGGCAACATAGACCCAATTGCCATTGAAGTCGTCGGTATCGAGAGTACCAGTGATTGTATAGCTTTTAGGCGCTTGATTGCAAGCCACCAAGAGAAGCATTGCTAATGCTGAAAAGAGTATTTTTTTCATATTTTTTGTTTTTTTTTAGACAGAATGACATAAGGACATCTTTTTCTTGTTATAATGGTCTCGCTTTTGCAATGCAAAATCTCACCAACAAAGACATATTGAAAA
>JAZLEE010000177.1:0-1714 GCA_045615085.1 Candidatus Aphodosoma sp.
AGAATAGGTATTAAGTTTCTCTGTTACATTCGAATACATATAATCATCGCCCATATAAAACGATGCCGAAAGACGGTCGGCATCAGAGAAACGGTGCGACACTTTGGCATTTACATCCCAAAACGAATAGCCCATATATTCGCGCATAGGTGAATTGACCGACGGAGTGCTAACACCATAGAATATAGGAACAAACCAATCGAAGTGAGTACGACGGGCAGACACATTGAAGGTAGTATGGTCTTTCCAAATTGGACCTTCGACATTCACCTTGGCAGACAAAAGCCCAATGGTCAGTGCGCCATGATAGTTTTGAGCATCACCATCTTTTTGACGCACATCAATCACACTCGACAAACGACCTCCGAATCGAGACGGGAAATTGCCTTTATAAAGAGTAACATTTTTGATTGCATCTGCATTGAAAACCGAAAACATGCCACCCATGTGGTTGATGTTGTAGAGAGGCACACCGTCGAGGAGAATCAAATTCTCATCAGGACCGCCACCACGCACATAGAGTCCAGTCTGCCCTTCGCCACCCGACTGCACACCTGGCAACAACTGTAATGCTTTGACGATATCTATCTCACCGCCAATGGCAGGTATGCCTTTTATGAATTGTATAGGCACTTCGATAGCCGACATCTGCGAACCTTCGACACCTAATTGCGAACGCTGCGACACAACCTCTACCTCGTCCAAGACGTTAGATGAGATGAGTTTGATATTCAACACTGTGTCAGAGGTAAGGTTCAATGAAACTATGCGAGAAGAATAACCCACATAAGAAAAACGAAGACGGCAATCGCCTTCGGGTAGGGTCAAGGTGTAGAAGCCATAAGGATTTGTAGCAGTTCCTCGCTGATTGACTTCGTCATAGACAGTAGCCGAAATCATGGTTTCGGACGATGAGGCATCCATTACATAGCCACTCACTGTGTATTTCTGTGCGGATAAGAGCAAAGGGCACAAAAATAGGAGTAATAGCAATGCTTTAATAGTTTTCATAGTGCATTTTTGATTTTAGGACGCAAAGGTAATACTTTTTCCTGATATACGATTTACCCCCCCATTTTAACTTTATTTAATAGTTAAGATGGAAGGGGATAAGGTTTAAAGGTCTAATTATGTAGCTTTTACCCCATCACTTTTTGCATGAATTTTTCGGCATTGACTACGAAACGGTCGTGGTCGGCAGTGCCGATTGAGTTGTTTTGAGAGTCGAAACACTCGATGCGGTATGAAAGTTTGCGACCATCGACAGCAACTTCGGTAGCTGTACAAGTAATTTCTTCGCCTACTTTTGAGGCTTTAGTGTGTTGAACTGTGAGTCCGATGCCGACTGTAGTATCCTCTGCACTAAGCGATTGGCCTGCCAATTCGAGTGCTGTATTTTCCATCCATGCAATCATTGTTGGGGTTGCAAGCACCTCCAAACCGCCCGAACCTACTCGAGCTGCTGTGTCTTTCGACTCTACTGTAAATTTCTTTGTTAATGTTTTCATATTTTTTAATTTTTAATTCTTAATTCTTAATTCTTAATTATCTAAAACCCTACCGACACTCTAAAATTCAACATAAACCCGGTCAAATAATTAGGCACGGCATATTGTCCATTATATATATCCGTCACCCAATAATACGAGTTCACATTCTTGATATTAAACAAGTTGAATAGTTCAAGACTGAGCCAAATATTCTTCACTGGGTC
>JAZLEE010000178.1:0-2136 GCA_045615085.1 Candidatus Aphodosoma sp.
CTCCTTCTTCGAAATCACCACTGCAATGGCATTCCGCTATTTCGCTCAACAAGAGGTAGATGTCGCTGTCATCGAAGTCGGGCTTGGTGGCCGACTCGACTGCACCAACATCATATCTCCCGAACTCAGCATCATCACCAATATCAGCATCGACCACACCGACCTACTCGGTGCCACACTTCCCGAAATCGCACTCGAAAAAGCCGGAGTCATCAAATCTGGCATTCCTACTATCATTGGCGAGCGCCAAACCGAAGTAGCCCAAGTATTCAAAGCTAAAGCTCACGAAGTTAGCGCACCACTCTATTTTGCTTCCGACGAAATGGCCGATGCCCAACTCCCCGACTGCGAAATGAAAGGCTACTACCAAGACCGCAATCGTCGCACTGTGCTCACAGCCATCCGCGAACTCCGCAATCGAGGCATATTCACCATCACCGACGACAACATCAAAACTGGTTTCGCTTCCGTTTGTCGACTCACGGGCATCATGGGCCGTTGGCAAATGCTATCCGAAAACCCACGTATTATATGCGACACAGGCCACAATGAAGCTGGTATTAAATTCGTAGCCGAACAACTTTTGCACGAAAAATACACCAATTTGCGAATAATTATAGGTATGGTGAGCGACAAAAAGATTGACAAAGTCCTCTCTTTGCTACCTAAAAACGCTATTTACTACTTCACTAAGGCTCAAATTCCACGCGCATTAGGCGAAAAAGAATTACAACAACAAGCCGCCGAATACGGATTACAAGGCAACACTTATCCAACTATAAAACAAGCACTTAGCCAAGCAAAATCCGACTATACCGAGGGCGATTTAATCTTCGTTGGAGGTAGCAATTTTACTGTAGCCGAAATTTTATAGAAAAATTATCACAAAAAATTTGGTTATTCAAAAAAAATATCGTAACTTTGCACCGCTTTTCTGATGAAGAAAAGGGCGTTTAGCTCAGCTGGTTCAGAGCATCTGCCTTACAAGCAGAGGGTCGGCGGTTCGAATCCGTCAACGCCCACACAAATAAAAAAGACATATCCCTCAATCGCATATACATGCATTAAAAAAAGGGGCGTTTAGCTCAGCTGGTTCAGAGCATCTGCCTTACAAGCAGAGGGTCGGCGGTTCGAATCCGTCAACGCCCACACAAAAAAAAGACTTAGTTCATCGAACTAAGTCTTTTTTATTTATATCCAATTCACTATTCTTGCAAATATGTTTTTATCTGAGGTAATAATCTCTTCGCATCTTCCACACCTAAATCATACATCTCTTGCAATCTATCTGGATTAGATTCTACTCTTCCCAACTTCAAATCCTTAGTCGGACGCACCAACACAATCTCCCCCTTAGCATCCAATTCTTCAATCTCTTGCAAAATAGCATTATAAGCATTATAGCGATTATTGATAGTCTCCACTAAATTTGGATATTTCGAGTAAAACAACTTTGCAGGCATAGGATTTGTTTTTCCTTTACGATACCCTTCTGGTCGCGTCTCAACCACAATAATACGCTCATATCCATCCTCTTGACACTTCTTCAACGGAATACTATCCGACAATCCCCCGTCCAAATACAACTGCCCATCCAACTCCACCATGTGCGACACAAACGGCATTGCCGATGCAGCTCGCAACACCTCCATCTGCTCAAACACACTCTCTATCTTTACATATTCAACCCTACCAGTGTGCACATTCGTAACCGTTGCCACCATCTTAATTTTCGACTTTTTATATGCCTCATCATCAAACACATCAAGCGTAAAAGGCACTTCATAAAACGCAAAATCTCTATTAATGATATTACCAGAAGTAACCAACGAATACAATCCCATATATCGCTTATCGCGCGAAAAACGCTTATTATAGCGAATAGCACGACCTTTCTGACCCGAAAGATAGTTAACTCCAAACAACACACCTGCCGAAGTAGCATATATCGCATCTACCTCGATTCCCTCCTCCATCAACACATCAAGCACTGCAGCGGTATACATACCACGCATTGCTCCTCCTTCCAAAACTAATGCAGTTTTTTTATTCATAATAATACTATGTTATATACTCTAAACTCTAAACTACTTAAGTTCCACAACAGTAATCCCAGCACCACCAAATTGCACATGC
>JAZLEE010000179.1:0-6750 GCA_045615085.1 Candidatus Aphodosoma sp.
CAGAAGAAATCTCAATCAAATGCTTGCTCCGCTCATCGGTTGACAGCAAAAAATATGAATTGGCAGAAATGGTGGAAAGCGTGTTCACATTGGCTGGTGCTAAAGTTGAATTCTCTGGTAGCTATTCTGGTTGGAATCCAAATCTTGACTCAAAAATCCTCAAAGCAATGAGCGAAACATACGAACAACTTTATGGCGAAAAACCAGCAGTTAAAGTTATTCACGCAGGTTTGGAATGTGGTATCCTTGGTGCTATCGAACCAGGTCTTGACATGGTATCGTATGGTCCAACAATCCGTCACCCACACTCACCAGACGAAAAAGTAAACATTCCAAGTGTTGCTAAATTCTGGGACTTCACAGTGGCAACTCTTGCAAATATTAAATAATCTTTATTTAGACACAAGATATGAGACACGAGATATGAGACATTCCCTGTCTAGTATCTCGTGTCTATCATTTTTTTCTCTATTATCTCGCTTATATCCACTAAAATATGAAAAGACTCTCTATCCTACTCGTAATTGCCTCTATATTTATGGCATGCGAGCCTAAAGGTCCTATCGATGGTGGTGACACACCTAATGACACAACAGAACATGCCACTGGTATTACTCTCTTACCAGAGGGCGCACTCTGCAACTCATTCTCAATCGGTGATGACAAGACAATTACCTTTTCTAAGGGTAATCTACAATATCAAGCCACTACAGCCACTTGGCGCTTTGCCGAAGAGCAATATACAGTTGTAGGAAAAGACAACGAAAAAATATCAGCCACATACGATGGTTGGATTGATTTATTCGGTTGGGGCACATCGGGATATAACGAAAAACACCCTTACCTTTGGGATGCTGCACACACATTCTTTGGAGATGGCATGAATACGATTAGTGATACAGACTACGATTGGGGTAACAATGCAATAAGCAATGGAGAAAACAAACCTGGCATTTGGCGCACACTCACAGCCGACGAATGGGGATATCTATTATTCGACCGCCCTAATGCTACAAAACTTGTTGGTGCAGGTACAGTAAATGGTCAAAATGGACTATTCATATTACCTGATAATGAAATAGATGGTATATTTATCAATCACACAGGAGAAGAAGTTCGTTTCGTATCATTCGCCGACAAAGGCGCTCAGAACGATGGTGATTACTGGTATTATGGAATATCAGGAGCATTCGCACATAACACTTTTAGCATTGAGGAATTTAAAATCTTAGAAAGCATAGGCGTAGTATTCTTACCATCATCGGCATTCCGCGCGGAAAATACATTTATGACAGGCATGACAAGTTCAATAATTGAAGGCTACTATTGGACAGGCACACCTCATGACGAAGAAAAGGCCTATATTGTCTATATATTTAGCAATGGATTGCGCAGTCGCACAGAAAATTTCCGTTCAAATGGATTTTCTGTTAGATTAGTTTGTGAACTTTAGATTTTTCTTTAACAAGAAAATAATATAATATTATGCAAACATCAGAAATATTGGTTGAAGGAATGGAGTTTTTTGCCTATCATGGATTCTATCATGAGGAGGAGTTGATTGGATGTAAATACACTGTAGATTTACGTCTTACACTACCGCTTGATGAACCAGGCAAAAGCGACAATCTTGCGCACACTGTGAACTATGAAGAAGTTTACACCCTCGTGAGAAAAGAGATGGAGATAAATTCTAAATTGATAGAGCATGTGGCACAGCGCATTATGTCGGCACTATGGGCACAATACCCACAATTGGAACATATAGATTTGAACCTATATAAATACAATCCACCTCTTGGAGGACAAGTGGGTCGCGTGGGGATACACCTTTATGAGTGAGGAATGAGGAATGAGGAGTGAGGAATTAAGAGTTAGGAGTTGTAATTATTTTTATGGACTTAGAGTTTTATATTGAGAATTGTATTATTCCACAATATGCGTTGTTTGATGAGGCACATAATGTGGAGCATGTAAGTCGTGTGATTGAAGTGAGTTTGCTCTTGGCAGAAGAATATGGAGTGAATCCAATAATGTGCTATACGATTGCGGCTTATCATGACATCGGTTTGCCTCAAGGACGTGAGACACACCACTTAACATCGGCACAAATAATGCGCGAGGATAAAGCATTGAGAAATTGGTGCAGCGAGGAGACAATACGCATTATGGCAGAGGCAATTGAGGACCATCGTGCATCGGCAGAAAATCCTCCGCGCTCGATATATGGAGCAATTGTGGCTGAGGCTGATAGAGACTTAAGACCCGAAGTGCCAATACGTCGCACGATACAATATGGCCTAAGTAAGTATCCAAACGAATCATATGAATTTCACAAAGAGCGTGCTTTTGATCATCTAATGCACAAATATGGCCCTAATGGATATCTTAAACTGCCTCTGAATAGTAAGATAAATGTGGAAGGATTGGAACAATTGCGAAAGATATTGGTTTCGACAGAGATATTTGAAGAGAAATTCAGAAAGATGTGGGAGAAATTGAAAGGGTAATATACTTTAATGCAATGCTGTAAATCAACTTTAGATAGATTGTCAAAATCAGATAGACTATAGTGATTGGATTTATAAGCTATACACACTGAGAGTGTGTATTTTTAAGGTCGCTTGCACCTTGCTTGAAGGTTGCTCTATAGTATATTTAAATTTAGGAATTTTAAGGAACGAATACACACTCTCAGTGTGTATTCGGTCCTTAAACATTTTGACCATATCAAGAAAAAAAACTGAGCCAAAATTTGTATTTTGACTCAGCTTTTATATATTCTAAAAACCGACTAACTTCCGCCTAAAACTTTTCCACTTTTTAGAGGTTTGCCTTCTTCTTTTTCTGCGAGATAAAGTTGCCACTTCCAAATAGATTTAACAGTGTCCTCAAGTGAAATCTCGGCTTTCCATTTAAGCATCTTGTTTGCATATGTTGGGTCAGCCCAAACTTGCTCGATATCTCCAGCACGACGACCTACGATTTCGTGAGGGACTTTAACATCGTTTACTGTTTCGAATGCATTAAGAATTTCAAAAACAGAAAGACCTCGACCAGTTCCGACATTATAAGTTTCTACTTTTTCTACTTTACCTTCAAGTATACGGCGCATGGCTGCGATATGAGCTTTGGCCAAATCTACAACATTGATATAATCGCGAATACAAGAACCGTCAGGAGTGTTATAGTCATTTCCGAAAATACTGAGTTTTTTGCGAATACCAGCTGCTGTTTGAGCAATAAATGGCAATAAATTATTAGGAACTCCATTTGGCAATTCGCCTATCAATGCTGATGGATGCGCACCAATTGGGTTGAAATAGCGCAACACTATACTCTTTATAGAAGGATTTGATGCTATTGTGTCATTAACTATATCTTCGCAAATTTGTTTTGTATTGCCATAAGGAGAAAGTGCCTTTTGTAAAGGTGCAGATTCTGTCACTGGCAAAACTTCTGGTTGACCATACACAGTGCAAGATGATGAGAAGACAATGCCCTCAATCTTATGTATAGGCATAAGTTCAAGGATGTTTATCAACGAAACAACATTGTTGCGATAATACATTAATGGTTTTTCGACTGATTCGCCTACAGCTTTTGATGCAGCGAAGTGAATTACGGCTCGAATTCCTTCGTTTTTTGAGAGAAATTTATCCATTGCTACATAATCGGTGCAATCAATATTCTCAAAAATAGGTTTTACTCCTGTTATTTTCTCAATGCCTTTTAATACATCAATATTTGAATTTGATAGATTGTCTACAATACAAATTTCGTAACCTGCCTCGATTAATTCAACAACGGTGTGAGATCCAATATAACCTAAGCCCCCAGTAACAAGAATTTTATCTTTGCCAGTAGTTGAAGATTTAAACAACTTTTTAATCTTTTTTGTTACCCCCATAATATTTTTAAATTTAATCCTTTTTCACATTTCAAATTGGGTTGCAAATATACTAAAAAAAACTCACATAAACAAAGAATAAAGTTTTTTTTATTTTTAACCTAAAACATAGCACGTATACAAAAAAAATATTGTACCTTTGCGGAAAATACGGAAACCTATATTATTACTAGAGAACCTTAACCTTATTAAATCATTACCTACACATTTTTCTATGAAACACGAAATTGACAATCTTGACAAAAAGATCCTAAAACTTATCTCTCAAAATGCACGTATTCCGTTCTTGGAAGTTGCTCGCGAATGCAATGTTTCTGGTGCTGCTATCCACCAACGTGTACAAAAACTCAGTAATATTGGAGTTGTAAGGGGTTCGGAATTTATTATCAACACTTACAAAGTAGGATTCCAAACATGCGCCTATATCGGTATATGCGTCAAAGACTTGAGCAAATTAGAAGGTATAGTTAATTCGCTAAAAGATATACCTGAAATAGTAGAATGCCACTATACAACAGGTAAATATGCTATTTTTGTAAAAGTATATGCACGCGATAATCGTCACTTACTTGATATTACTCTCAACAAAATCAGTTCTATTCCTGGCATTGTGAGCGCAGAAACATTCTTGATGTCGCTCGATGAGGTGTTTCACCGTCAATTAGCGGCTTTTGATATAACAGAAGACGATGATAATAATGATTCTAATGAATAAATAAAATAAAAAAAGGGGTTAGCTTTAAAGCTAGCCCCTTTTTTTATTATCTGTTCTCAAAAATTATATTACCATCATTTGCATCAATTAATACTTGCTTTTCGGTATTTATTAAACCTGCAATAATTCGTTTTGATAATTCATTGAGCAACATACGTTGTAATACTCGTTTCACTGGGCGTGCACCAAATTGTGGGTCGTAGCCCTCTTTGGCAAACAAATCTACTGCCGATGGTGTCACCTCAAGTTGCACACCATTACGCTCGAGGAGTTTTTGCACTTGATGAATTTGTAACTCTACGATATCGCGAATTTCGGATTGTTGTAAAGGAGTGAACATAATGAGTTCGTCGATACGATTGAGAAACTCAGGACGAATAGTCTGCTTCATCATTTCAAACACTTCATTCTTAGTGCGATTCAACACTTCTTCACGATTATTATCATTAAGATTCTCGCAATTCTCGCGAATTAGTTGCGAACCAAGATTTGAAGTCATAATAATAATAGTGTTTTTGAAATTGACCACACGCCCTTTGTTATCAGTCAAACGACCATCGTCGAGCACTTGAAGCAAAACATTAAACACATCAGGGTGGGCCTTCTCGATTTCGTCAAACAACACAACCGAATAAGGTTTACGGCGAATCGCCTCGGTGAGTTGACCACCTTCGTCGTAGCCAACATAGCCTGGAGGTGCACCAATAAGGCGAGTTGCAGCAAATTTCTCTTGATACTCGCTCATATCAATACGAGTAATCATATTTTCATCATCGAAAAGATAGTCGGCCAAAGCCTTTGCCAATTCGGTTTTGCCGACACCCGTAGTTCCGAGGAAAATAAACGACCCAATAGGGCGTTTAGGGTCTTGCAATCCGGCACGACTACGACGAATAGCATCCGACACAGCCATAATAGCCTCATCTTGTCCAATCACGCGCTTGTGCAACTCATCTTCAAGATGTAGCAATTTATCTTTTTCGCTCTGCATCATCTTGCGCACAGGGATACCTGTCCAACGCGATACAATGTCGGCAATATCATCTGCATCTATCTCTTCTTTTATCATAGCATGCCCTTGTTGCAATTCCGCCAACTTAGCCTTAGCCGCTTCTATAGCCTCTTCAGCCACTTTTATTTTGCCATAACGAATTTCCGCCACACGACCATAATCACCTTCACGCTCAGCGCGTTCTGCTTCATATTTCAACTCCTCTATCTCTATCTTCTTTTGCTGAATCACATTGATTTGCTCCTTCTCGCTACTCCACTTTTTGCGCATCACCTCACCTTCTGATTTCAATGCATCAATCTCTTCGCTGAGTTGAGCCAATTTTTGTTTATCATTTTCGCGTTTGATAGCCGCGCGCTCAATCTCCAACTGCTTGATGTTACGCTCAATCGTATCAAGTTCTTCAGGCACAGAATCTACCTCAAGACGTTGTTTTGCAGCCGCCTCGTCTATCAAGTCAATCGCTTTATCTGGCAAAAATCTATCCGTAATATAACGAGTCGACAACTCTACTGCCGCGATAATTGCATCGTCTTTGATTCTCACTTTATGATGGTTTTCATAACGTTCTTTCAGACCACGAAGGATAGATATCGTAGCTGCCTCATCTGGTTCATTCACCATAACCATCTGAAAACGACGTTCTAACGCCTTATCTGTCTCAAAATATTTCTTAAATTCATCTAGCGTAGTTGCTCCCACTGCACGCAATTCCCCACGAGCCAATGCCGGTTTCAAAATATTAGCCGCATCCATTGCCCCCGACGACTTACCTGCGCCTACCAACGTATGTATCTCATCTATAAACAATATTATCTCTCCATCTGCCTTTATCACTTCATTTACAACTCCCTTCAATCTCTCCTCAAATTCTCCCTGATATTTTGCACCTGCAATCAATGCCCCCATATCAAGCGAAAATATCTGCTTCGAACGCAAATTCTCTGGAACGTCGCCACGCACAATACGGTGCGCCAATCCTTCAGCAATAGCTGTCTTACCCGTACCTGGTTCTCCAACTAATATAGGATTATTTTTTGTACGGCGTGAAAGAATTTGCAACACACGACGTATCTCATCATCACGACCAATCACAGGGTCGAGTTTTCCATT
>JAZLEE010000180.1:0-4284 GCA_045615085.1 Candidatus Aphodosoma sp.
ACAGTTAATTCCTTTTGCCAATGCAAAGATACATCTTTTTAACTTAACCAACAAGTAAATTCATATATTTAACATTAAATTAACTCAAACACCCCTTTCAACCATACTCAAACCCCACATTTTAACAATAAAAAACAAAAACAACCCAAACAACAGCATCAAATCAAAACAAAAATTAACAAAACCTCATCAAAAACAACGAGATTTCAGCACAAAAATTGGTCATTTCAAAAAAAATCACTAACTTTGCACAAAACTACGCATAAAAAAATGAAATATATCACAGATTTAATACCATCTTTCCCACTTACCGACCCGATTGCCATTTTTCTATTGGTTATCGTCATTATCTTATGTGCCCCAATCCTAAATAGGTTCAAAATTCCACACATCATCGGATTAATCCTAGCAGGCACCCTATTCGGCCCACACGGCTTATACATTCTCTCCAACGATGCCAGTTTCGAACTATTTGGCAAAGTAGGTATTCTCTACATCATGTTCCAAGCCGGATTGGAAATCGACCTAAACACTTTCAAACAAAATAGCACTAAAAGTATTCTATTCGGTATATATACTTTCGTGATACCAATGGCATTTGGTATTGCAACAGGCATGTGGTTACTCAATATGGACTTCACTCGCGCCACTCTCCTTGCCAGTATGTATGCCTCTCACACCCTTATTGCCTACCCTATTGTCAGCAAAATGGGTATATCTAAGAATCGCGCCGTCAGCATCACCATTGCCGGCACAATCATCACAGTCACAGCCTCTTTGCTTATCCTCGCCGTAATCGTTGCCACCACCAAAGGCGAAATGAATTCAGCATATTGGATTAAATTCGGCATATCTACTCTATTATTCTGCCTCATCGTATTCTGGTTATTACCAAAACTCTCTAAATATTTCCTCCGCCACTTCAACGATAGCGTCGCGCAATACATCTTTGTGATGGTCATCATCTTCTTTGCCTCGCTATTAGCACAAGCCGCTGGTCTCGAAGGTATCCTTGGCGCATTCTTCGCAGGATTGATTCTCAATCGCCTCATCCCAAGCGTGTCACCTTTGATGAACCGCATAGAATTCGTAGGCAACGCTATATTCATACCATTCTTCCTTCTTAGCATCGGTATGCAAATCGACCTACGTGCATTCGTCACAAGCATCGAATCTATCAAAGTTGCAGCCGTTATGACCGTAGTTGCTACTGCCACTAAGTGGATGGCTGCCAAACTCTCACAAGTTACATCAAAATTGAGTAGCGTAGAAGGCGACCTCATATTTGGTCTTAGCAACGGACAAGCCGCTGCTACTCTTGCGGCTGTAATGATTGGTTACAACATCGGACTCCTCGACGAAAATGTTCTCAATGGCACTATCGTCATGATTCTTGTCACTTGCACCATATCTTCTATTGCCACCGAACGTGCAGCCCGCAAAATCGCTATCGAAGAAACCCAACAAGACGAACAACGCCAACGCCTTGGCACCGAGCGCATACTTATTCCTATTTCCAATCCACAAACTATGCCTCAGTTGCTCGACATCAGTAATTTGGTTAAACCTCGCAACAACAAAACTCTCTATGCACTCAAAATCAACAATGATGCCGACGATGCATCTGGCGCAAAATTATTAGAAAGTGCAGCTAAACTCGCTTCTGCTACCGACAACAAATTGATACAAATAATGAAATGCGACCTAAACATATCAAATTGTATCATCGAAACCGTGCATGCCAACAAAATCACCGACCTCATTGTCGGCATTCACCACAAGGCCAATATTGTCGACACTTTCCTTGGTGGCACTATCACATCACTTATCAATGGCACAACTAATCAAAACCTAATAATTTATGGTCCTAAAAAGCCCATCAACTCTGTCAAACGTCTTGTTGTTGCCGTGCCTCAAATGGCAGAATTAGAGGTAGGTTTTGACCTATGGTTCGATCGTGTCAAAAATATAGCCTCACAACTAAGTATCCCTGTCGTTTTCTATGCCAACAAGCAAACTACCGTCGCACTCAAAAAGCAATGCGAAATACATAGTTCGCTCAACGTCTCGTTCCGCGAATTAGCAGCATGGGAAGACTTCCTTATTGTCGCAAAACACGTAAAACTAGGCGACACTCTCATCGTCATTTCAGCCCGCAAAGCTACCCTTTCTTACAACAACCTATTTGAGAAAATACCTTATTATCTCAACAAATATTTCACCGAAAACAATTTCTTATTGATATATCCACAACAAACAGCTGCCGATGGTTCCGACAACGACATCTACAACCCACTCAAAATTTCATAACACCGCATTCAACCCAAACCCATACTTCTGGCTAAGAGTTTCTAAGGTGACTAAAAAAACTGTCCCCCTGAGTTAGGGGGACGAGGACGAAGTCCGGAGGGGGTCTGTAATACAAAGTCCAACCCTCTTTCAACTAACCTAACGACGAACCGACCTTCACATAAATTATGACCACACGCAGAACATCCAAAGAAATCTATGTTGGCAACCTACGTATCGGAGGCAACAACCCTATCCGAATACAAACCATGGCCAACACCGACACTAACGATATAGAGGCATCTGTAGCCCAAGCAAAACGCTGTTTAGAAGCTGGCACCGAACTACTCCGCTACACTACCCAAGGCACCAAAGAGGCAGAAAATCTTGGCAAAATCAAAGAGGTACTCCGCGCCGAAGGCATCAACCTACCTCTCGTAGCTGATATCCACTTCAACGCCAACGTAGCCGAAGTAGCAGCTCAATTGGTCGAAAAAGTACGTATCAATCCTGGCAATTTTGTTACAGGCAAGCAAGGCGACTACACCGACGAAGAGTGGAACGACGAACTTCGCCGCATCCGCGAAAAACTCCACACCTTGCTCGCGCTTTGCAAAGACAAAGGCACAGCCATCCGTATCGGTGTCAACCACGGCTCTCTCTCTCCTCGCATCATGAGTCGCTATGGCAACACTCCTCTCGGTTTAGCCACTTCATGCATGGAGTTCATCGAATTATGCGAGCAAGAAGGTTTCACTAACCTAATCCTATCCGTCAAAGCATCCAACACACGCATAATGATTTATGCCGTACGCCTACTCGTGCAAATGATGGATGCCAAAGGCAAGAACTACCCTCTCCATCTCGGTGTCACCGAGGCTGGTAGCGACGACGAAGGTCGCATCAAATCTGCAATTGGCATTGGCACACTACTCTCCAATGGCATCGGCGACACCATCCGCGTATCACTATCCGAAGCTCCCGAAGCCGAAATACCCGTAGCCCGCAAACTCGTCGACTACATCGAGCAACAACGCATTAATTCCTCATTCCTCATTCCTCATTCCTCACTCAAAACTGAGTTTTCTCGAAGAAAAACTACCCCAATCAACAACATAGGCGGCAATAATCCCGTAGTCGTAGTCGCAGACACCACACTCAACACAAATCTCAAACCCGACTATACCGCCAAAGAAATAGAATCTCTCAAAGATTCAGTCGCAATCGTTGATAATATCGAAGACCTAAACCCACTTCTCGCAACCGACAAGCCAGTAATATTCAAAAAAGAGTTTGCACTCAACGACTTAGAAACTCTACAAATCCAAGCCGGAGCATTCTTTGGTCCACTACTCATCGATGGCCTCATCGATGGCATTTGGCTATCAAACCAATCAGACAACATCACTGCCGAACAAGTCAACGACATTGCATTCGAAATACTCCAATCATCTCGTTGTCGTATCAGCAAGACCGAATACACTTCATGCCCATCTTGCGGTCGCACCAAATTCGACCTACCTAAAGTCGTACGCCAAGTCAAAGAAGCAACACAAGGCTTCGTTGGACTCAAAATTGCAGTCATGGGTTGTATCGTCAATGGTCCAGGCGAAATGGCAGATGCCGATTTTGGCTACATCGGCGCCGGCATGGGCAAAGTTTCTCTCTATCGAGGCAAAGAATGTGTCATGAAAAATATCCCCGAAGAAGAAGCAATTGACAAACTTTTAGAGCTCATAAAAGCCTCAAAATAACAAAAACAAAGATTTTTCAAAAATTCATTGCCAAAAATTTGTTTATAAGCAATTTAATGCTTACCTTTGTCTCGTAAATAGAAAATTTACATAAAAATGCACAACTAACTGTTTTTTAACATATTAAAAATTTTATTATGAAACAAATGCACAATTTCAACGCAGGTCCTTGCGTTCTTCCTCGTGAAGCAGTGGAAGCAGCTATCGCAGCTATCCAAAATTTTGACAACACAGGTATCGG
>JAZLEE010000181.1:0-5592 GCA_045615085.1 Candidatus Aphodosoma sp.
GGATATCGAAGGTCTATGGTTGTCTCTGTACTCTCAAAATCATCTAAATAAGCATACCCTGGATTATTATCTACCTTCTTATGTCCTGGTATCATATGGGCAAATTCGGCATTGAACACCACATTCGATGGTGCAGTTGCATTGATTCCCGGTATCGCATCTATTCCCTTTGTCAACCATGCTACATCACCTCGATATGCTGCATTCAAGCCCCACAATGTGTTTGCTATAGGTTCCGAACCCATCTCGGTTTTCACCACTAACGGCATCTCACTGAGGTGCATAATCGTACCTCCAACTGAGAAATCTTTCGTAAAGGCATATTCGGCATGTGCGCCTACCAATGTTTTACGCTGCATGTTGAACATACTTTGACTCTCCAACTGCACGTCGATATTATTACCCGATGCTAATATTGCCTGGTTGAGGATTGTCACCGTACCCATTGTGTAGTCAACGGTATAATCGACATTCTCAGTCAATGTCTGACCACCAGCGGTAACTACTACCGAACCGCGTGGCACATTCATTGCATTGAGGCGTATCACACTACCCGAGCTGGCTTGATATTTACCCGACAAGCGGAATTTGTTCTTCTCGGTCAACTCTTGAGCCACAATCTTGGTTGAATCATACAATTCTTGAAAACAATATTTATTCGCCACTGCATCATCGCCTATCATCTTGCGCAAGTGTTCACCAAATGGCTCTACTACAGGGAATATCACACGACCTGTCGACGAATACATCGTATAACCCTCCACAAAGTCGAACTGTCCATCTGGCATTGGCTCATTGCGTGAATCTAAGCGGTCCAATCCCATCACTTTCACCAACAATTGATTCTTTATCGCACCATCTGGTATATAGTTCACATACACACCACTCGAGTCGTTTTTATATTGGATATTGAGTTTAAACTTCTCTTGTTGCACTTGATTACCACCAAGATAATATACGTTCTTCATCATCAAATCCCACAATGCTGTTTGTGGCGATGTAGCTGTACCTTTCAACAATTTCACAATCAACGCATTCGGAGCATCTATACCATCTGTCGAAAATTCACCCACTTGATATGTCTTGCCATTATAGGTATATTCAAATGCCACAGCCAACACCTCATCGTTGTTCAACGCCTGACGCAACGAAATAAAACCCAATTGTGTGTTCAACGTATATTCCGACGACTCCAAACGACGAGCACTCTCTATCTTCTCATAATCTTGACCTCCAAAAATTTCATGCGAATTATACGCTGCATCTAATGTCGAATTACACGATTGTATATCACGCACACCATTCAATGCCTTCACCTCATCATACAACGAGTTCACTGCATTATCTGGTTGCGATACATAACCATTTGGCACCCAATAACTATTGTCAATTCTCACCCCTTCACCCAAGTCCATGAATGCCACAATATTGCGCGCTTGCTCAAAATTGCCACGCTTGTTTGTCACCCACACCTCGCAACGCGTAATTGTCACACCCGACATGATATGTGGCAATTTCGACATATTTTGGTCGTATGTATCACGGAAATAGTGTGCCAAAAAGAAGTGCTTATTCTCGTCATAATTATCAATCTCAACCTCAAAGTCCATCAATTGCGAACCACCTTTCGAGTTTACGTGCTTAGTCTCCGATTGTTGTTGCGATGCCACAGCCGTAACTGTCAATTTACCAAATTGCAACTCCGTCTTCAAACCAAATAGTGCCGAATTACCCTTAATCAACGACGAATTCAATGGCAAACTCACATTACCCAAGTCAATACTCTTAATTATCTCATCCTCTTTTCCTTGATAGTTGAGTTTCAACATTTGTTGATCAAAATCAAATGTCGCTTCTGTATTATAATTCATCGTGAATCCAATCTTATCACCAACCGTAGCATTCACACTCAATTGGATATTTTCATCAAAATCAAAAGTCGTAGTCTTACGCAAACGCTCTGCTAATGAATAGTTTTGTACATTGTTGTGCTTGATACCAAAGGTCAACTCTGCCGACCCTTGAGTCTTCACTTGCACACCACCAGGACCAAACAATTTCTCTGCTGGACCCAACGAGAATTTCATATCCGTAACATTAAATTTATCCTCATACTCTTCTGTCGCTTTTTTATTCTTCTCAGCCCAATAACCACCCATCTGTTTTTTCAACGAATATTGCTTATATTCATCAGGTGTCAACGAAAAAGGCGTAGCAATCTCCATATCACCCATCATCGTACGCACCACATAATTACCAGTCTCAGTGTCGTACTCAATCTTGGTCTCTACATTCGACGGATCTTTCAAATCCATAGGGGCATCTTCTTGCAAGCCTCCTACCACCGACTGTTGACCATTGACTATTGACTGTTGACTACCTAACTGTTTCACCCTTGTAGCCGACTCTGGCGCAGGCACCTTATCGTACATATAATCTTGATGCGCCTCTACATTGTAGTATGGCACCTCATCGTCCGTCACAACATCTTGCCCCGCTGCCCACAATGGCTCAACCACCCCAAGCACCAGCCCAGCGCAAAACATCAAAACAACTATCTTCTGAAAAAAGTTCACGATATACTAATGAAATAAATTATTACTTAAATTTTATTTTTATTCTTCTGTCATTCTCCTGCCAAGATACGTCGCAGACATAGCGATGCGTATGTAAAGAGAAAAATATGTTCTTATGTCATTATGTCTAAAAAACATCAAATCATCGCCAATGCGCGTTTAATAATCTTCGCCACAGACATCGACGCATCCTCCTTCAACAACTTCTCAACCACCTTAACCGACGCAGCCTTTTGGAATCCCAATGCCACCAATGCCGCCACTGCCTCTTCGCCGTTGCGCAACTGCTCCCCTAAGTTAGGGGAGCTGCCGAAGGCTGAGGGGTTTGTAACTCCTAATTCCTCACTCCTAATTCCTAACTGTTGTACTTTATCTTTCAAATCAACAATAATTCTTTGTGCCGACTTCAAACCAATACCCTTCACCGACTTGATTGCATTCACATTGCCCGTAGCAATCACCTCTTGAAGCTCCATAGCCGTAAAGCTCGAAAGAATCATTCTCGCCGTAGCCGCACCCACACCACTCACCGAAATAAGTAGTAAGAAAAGCTCTCGCTCCTCTTTAGTCAAAAATCCATACAACACATGTGCATCTTCGCGTATATTTTCATAAACATACAATCTCGCAGCCGACTCTCCTTGCAACTCCTGATACGTCACAAGCGATATATTTAGCATATAACCAATACCATTTGTCTCCAAAACACAATACGTCGGAGTCAAATCCGAAATTTCACCCTTAATATATTCAATCATAATAAAATATAAATTACTATTATTCAAACTATTATCCTCTACACACAACCCACCACACACAATCTACAAAATTACAAAAAAAAATCCAAACTACAAAATCCACACCCACACATTTTTCAACGCAAAAACACCCCTTTTATTGCTCTCACCCCACCCAACCCAGACACAACAGACACAACATGAACGAACCATACTCAACCACAACGTGACTTTTTGCGATACACGATAACAAAAGGGCGTCGAAGACGTCCAATTATACTTAACTGCTGGTGACCAACGGGAACCTGCAGTAAAAACACAACCCCTCTCACCCCGACCCCAACGGGGTCGCACAAATCCCGACAAATAAAAATTCACACAACTCATAAAAACAAAAAAAATCGGCGAAGCCTCACAGCCTCACCGATTTTATACCCCATACTCCTTGCTCCTTATTCGCAAACTGGACGAACAGATTGCCCTGCTTCGCGACTTACCTCATCTCCAAATAATATACTACCCGAGAAAGTAAATGGCATTTGATAAACACTTGCACCGCCATCTTCTGACCCTCACAATTTGTTGTATAATCCAACAACCAATCTTTATCTACAATATTGCAATTTTATATACCCCCATTTACCATCTTTTTTCACTACAATCAACTCGTTTTCTTCCATATAACCAATTTCATCAAAATCAAATGGTATAACTACCTCGCCTTGTTTATCAATACATCCCCATTTGCCATTCAACTTGACACACCCCATGCCATTATCACTAAAAATATCTGCATCTTCATATTGACACAGTATCACTAATTCTCCTTGACGATTGATATACCCCCATTTATTATTCAATGAAACAACAGCCAATTCATTATTAAATAGAGAAATAGAATCATATTGACATGGCAAAATCATATTGCCTCTACAATCATAAAATCCATATTTATCACTGTTTTCTACAATTATTATATCTCTATCTTCATTATTTATATATACTTCATCATATTCACAAGGCACAATCTCGTGACCCTTATCATCAATACACCCATGCTTATCATTCAACAATACCTCTGCTAAAGGCGAATAAAGAAATCCTCCTGCATAATCATACTTATATGGAATCACAAGCTCATTCTCTGCATTCAAATACCCCCATTTGTCGCCCAATCGAACTCTAACTAATCCATTTTCCGAAAACTCACACACATAGTCGTATATACAAGGAATTATAGTTTCACCCTTGCGATTTATGAAACCTCGTTTATCCCCCAATCTCACCGAGGCTAATCCATTAAACTCAAAATCAGATATATAGTCATAATTAAAAGGTATCACCACCTCACCATCCTTATTAATGCAACCCCATTTATCATTTCTCTCCACTGGAGCCATCCCTTCTGAATCAAAAGGAAGTGCATAATCATATTGAAACGGAACAATACATTCATTATTTCGATTAATATACCCCCACTTGCCATTTCGTTTAACCGAGAAAAGCAATGACGTTGCAGTCAAATTATCTTTAATATTCAATTCATCATATTCGCATGGTATCAACATACGACCACATCTATCTACATAGCCCCATTTGTTGTTTCGTCGCACCATACAATACTCCTCGTCCGACGAAAAATGGCCAACCATATCATACTCACAAGCCAGCACTTCTTCTCCATTTGTGTTGATATAGCCATATTTATCATTCAGTTTAACTTTAGCTAATCCTCTATCAAAATAACAGATATAATCATATTTCAAAGGAACAACAATATCTCCACAGTCATTAATAACTCCGTTTTTCCCATCTTTTATAACAGTTTCCAAATGCTCCTCAAAATAGAATTCTTCGTCATATTCACATGGCACAACTGTTTCTCCTTTTTTATTTATACAGCCCCATTTACCATTCTGCATCACAGGCGCCAAACCACTCGAATCAAAACAACTCGCACCCTCATATTCACAAGGCACTACAACCTCGTAATTGGCACGCAATTCATTCAACATTGCCTCCACTCGCTCAACATGTTTTGGTAAAATATCGTGTATAATTTCACACGCCGACTCTACCTCGATTTTGTGTCCACCACTTATAGTGTACACACCATCAAAATGTTCACCAAATTCAGCCATATATCTCGTGCCGAGCAACTCATCCTCTGCAGCAAAACAACCCGAGCAGAGTGTTTTTTCATACTTCGATTTGTCAGAACACAACTCATTCAACAATTTCTCATAACCATCAAGTGGACCTTCATACCCAATCTTAGG
>JAZLEE010000182.1:0-2544 GCA_045615085.1 Candidatus Aphodosoma sp.
AGTTGCAGCCTCGTTTAACGATGATTATCAAGGATATCAATTCCTTGTTCGAATACACACGTTTTGGTTTCGATCGTCTCGACTACTTGCAGGATACTTTCCTCGGTCTTGTTAACATCGAGCAGAACAAGATCATCAAGATCTTCACGGTGGTGAATGTGGTATTCTTGCCACCTACTTTGATTGCCAGTATGTACGGTATGAACTTCGATTTCATGCCCGAGTTGCATTGGAAGTTAGGCTATCCATTTGCGGGTATATTGATGTTAGTTTTCACCGTGGCTATCTTGCTCATTTTCAAACTGAAAAAGTGGTTATAAACAAGTTATCAACAATTTCGTTTACAGCTTGTGGATGAAGGTTGAAAACCCAAAGTTATCATTTTTTATCAAAAGTTTATCCCACTTTTTGAGCACGCCAACTGCCTGATCTCAAGCCCAATACAAACGTTTTCCACTTTATCCCCACACAATAATAATAAAGGGATCTTTAATTAATTCTATTTTTATTATTTAGGGTGTATTTTGGTCTAAGGTTTAAAGCTCTAAACACTAAACTCTAAACATTAAACATTAGACAACTACAATGAAACAAGGATATTTAGATTTTGATGCGTATATTCGCCAAGGCGAGCCAGACAAGTGCGAGAAGGCTAGCATTTGGCGAACTGCTATTGGTTTGCAAGCTGTGGATGGTTTGCAAACGTCTGAATATCTTCGAGAGACTGCTATCAAGCATATTGAAGGCGAGATTGACATCGATGAGGCACGCCAACTAATCCAAACATACTATCAGTCCAAGACTCACCGAGAAACTACAGACGATGATATGCAAGAGGCAGACCAAGTTTCTGCCAACATCACCAAGATATTATCTTCTAATACCTTAGACTTCAGCGCAAAGGGGTATATCTCTCTGCATCGCCGTATCTTTGATGGAGTGTTCAAGCACGCGGGCAAGGTTCGCGATTATGATATTTCCAAAAATGAATGGATATTAAACGGCGACACAGTGCATTATCTGAATTGGGAAGACTTGCATCGTGCCTTGGATTATGATATTGAGCAAGAACGTCGGTTTAGTTACAGGGGATTGAGCACGGATCAACTCATCCAACATATCGCGCGTTTCGTGTCAGATATATGGCAGATTCATGCTTTTTGCGAGGGTAACACGCGCACTACGGCTGTGTTTGCTATTTTGTATTTACGTGATTTGGGTTATAAGGTAGAGAATGATATGTTTGCGCAGCACTCATGGTATTTCCGCAATGCGTTGGTACGTGCCAACTACCGCAACGCAGTAGAGGGAATTGACTATGCTCCCGAATATCTCGAGCGTTTCTTCCGCAATCTGTTGTTGGGTGAGCAATGGGATTTGCGCAACCGCTATTTACACATCCACCCCACAGACGACTGGCGCATCCAACCCAACTTGGGAGAGAATGTCGCAGTAAATGTCGCAGAACAACTATCTGAAAGACAGATTATTATATATAATACTATAAAAAATAATGTCGCAGTAAATACCAAGTATTTGTCTGAGTTATTAAATCTCAATCGTAAAACAATACAGCGCGACTTATTTGTACTTAGAGACAAACAACTTATTCAATGGGTTGGTTCTACTAAAACTGGCCATTGGCAAGTAATCTCTCCTCTAAACCTCAAAACCCCAATTTAGTTCGAAGAACATTTAAATATTTATTGGCGCAACTTCATACTGAAAGAAGGAAGTAAGATAAAGGGATAAGACAGGAGCCGTCAAAGGCATTTGAACGGCTGTGGATTAGTCATTTATCTGCGATGCGACGCAGGCGCATAGCGCCAATATATTCTGTTTATTTTTAGATATTTTTGTAGGCACAAAGTGCCGTATTTTTGTTTCAAAAAAAGATTAGTTTAGATAGTTAAGATTTCTACCCAAAAGGGTAAGGAAAACAAAAAAAATTAAACTTTTTTCGAGATACTGACAAGTTTTAGCAGTATCTCGTTGTAATTTTGCAGCCGAATTCTTATTTCGTATTAAAAATACTCAAACGATAATTTCAAAAATCAAGCAAAATTATGGGCACCAACAACCAAATCGTAGTTTATCAAACTGCTGACAATCAAACACAAATTAATGTAACATTAGAAAATGAAACAGTATGGCTAACACAAGCACAAATAGCAGAGTTATTCCAAAAAGATCAGTCCGTTATAGCACGTCACATAGCTAATATTTTCAAAGAAGGTGAATTAAACAAGGAGAGTAATATGCAAATTTTGCATAATACGTTCGCCTTCAACCGCATGGAAATGCTCACAACCGAACTATTGCAAAAAATGCACTAGTTGAATATAAGGATTTGATCTTTGGATCTTAATTAAAATGTTTTCGTATTATTTCTAATTAAAAATTACTACTATGGGACTATTTGATTTTTTGTTTGGCTCTGATGAGAGCTCAACCAAGCAATGGGGTCCCCGCAAATTTACAATTTGTGGGGAGAGGAGAAATGGCGGCAAGCTAAACTCGCATCGCGAGTTTCTTGTTGCAAGC
>JAZLEE010000183.1:0-10113 GCA_045615085.1 Candidatus Aphodosoma sp.
T
Source organism: Candidatus Aphodosoma sp. (assembly GCA_045615085.1). Taxonomy (GTDB): domain Bacteria; phylum Bacteroidota; class Bacteroidia; order Bacteroidales; family Paludibacteraceae; genus Aphodosoma. The sequence continues at coordinate 2 of JAZLEE010000183.1, forward strand.
ATGAAGAACACAAGACGATTTGTGAAAATAAAGTATTAGAATGGAGAAACAAAACATATAGCGACTTATTAATTGGCGATACAATATTATGGGATAGTTTACAAACTGTAAATAAACCATATTGCGATAGTGTATATAAACTAAATGTAACCATTGTTCCTAAATATGAATTTATCCTCGTTGATACAGTATGTAATAATGCATTGCCATATCAATGGAGAGGTAATGATTTCAATACAACAGGAGTTTATTATGATTCATTATTAAGTAAGTCTGGTTGTGATAGCGTTTATGTATTAGATTTGTTGGTAACCCCAACGCATCATTATATAGATACCATAGAGATATGCGATAATGATGTTTATACTTGGGAGCGTAATGGTAAGACATATGGACCGTATGCTCCTAAAGATGACTATTATACAGAAAAAGAAATGTTTAAAACTCTAACTTTTGGGTGTGATAGTTTATGGGAGTTGAAGATAAAGGTTTATCCTACTTATGAGTTTATAGAGTATGACACTGTTTGTTTTAATAAAAAATATACTTGGAAAAATCATGAACGTTTGAAAATAACTTGGAATAATGCAGATACAACATATATATATTATGATTCTTTAAAAACAATTCATGGTTGTGATAGTGTTTATATACTAGAACTATTTGTTCAACCGACATATGAATTTATTACTCGTTATAATTTATGTGATAATAAGAGTGTTGTATGGAGAGGAGAAACTATTAATGAGAATTATTTATTAGAACATTCGGGTGGAATTAAACAAGATGTATATGAACATAGAAGATGCTCGTCGACAGGAGCAGGTTGTGATTCTTGTTTTGTTTTATATGTTACACTATGTCCAACATATTTATTTGAAGAGGTAGATACAATATGTTCAAATCAGACTTACACGTGGAGAAATTTAACTTTGACTGATCTTGATTCTGCTGGTGTGCATATCTTCTATGATTCATTGAAAACAGTTATTTGTTGTGATAGTTGTGATAGTGTTTATCAACTTACTCTATATGTTAAACAATCTTATTCGTTTGTCACAAATGATACTATCTGTGCTGGTGAAGAATATCATTTTAGAAATACGATTTATACCAAAACGGGCATCTATTATGATTCTTTATTAACCCATTTAGGTTGTGATAGTGTTTATCAATTGAATCTTTTTGTAGCAGATACTTTTTTCAATAATACAGTAGTGCATATATGCGAAAATGAAGAGTATATATGGACTGGACATAAGAATGATACTATCTTCAAGGATTTAGTGCCTGGAGAATATATATGTTATGATTCTCTAAAAACCATTTATGGTTGTGATAGTGTATATCATTTGCATTTGACGGTGAATCCTACATCGGATACAATTGTTTATGATACGATATGTTGCGGAGATTCGTATAGATTTAGTAATCGAACTTTGACTTTACCTGGTGTTTATAATGATACTTTAGTAAATCGATATGGATGCGATTCGATGGTTGTACTTCATTTAGACACAATTACTCCAACAAAAATGGATGCTACTATCTTGGATATTTGTGCTGATGATGAATATCTGATTATTCCATATACATATGAAGGTCGTAAACCGGTTAAGTATTCTGTAATATTTGATGATAAGGCGCTTAATCAAAATTTCGTTAATGTGGATCATGATTCGATAAAGAACGATTCGGTATTGCTTGTACCAGTTCCAAGGGTTGAAGGAGATCGTCAAAAATACCCTCGTCCAGATAGATATAATGCAACTATTTTCTTGCATAATGGCATTTGTTCTGATAGTTTAGTTATGGAAAAAGAGTCGTTCTTTATAAAATATCCATCGTGGATAACCGAACAACATTGGAATGATGTGATTTCGTTGCTAAATGATAGGTATAATGGAGGTTATACGTTCTCAAGATACCAATGGTTCCACAATGGAGTGCCTATGCCCGGAGAAGATTCGTCGTATATCTATCAGCCACTGGTAATGGGCGATGAATATTATGCTGAATTGACACGTACCGATGATGGCAAAACAATAGCAACATGTCCAATATATCCATCGGAGGTTGTAGACTCGGTGATTCCATATCCTTATGCAGAGATTGTTACGAATGTTGTGAATATTAATCATCCATATGTAGAAGTAAAGTCTGTGGAAAAAGGAAGATTTAGAGTTCACTGTATGCTCGGTATTCCTACAAGTGATTATCATTATTTCGAACCACCAACTACGGAAATTCCGTTGGATGAAATTAGGATAAGAGGCCTATATATCGTTATTTTTGAAACGACTGAACATGGACGTAGGCATGTTCAATATTTGTTAATTAAATAAGAAAAACACCTTCTGATGATAATGATAAAGTTTAAGTATTTAATAGTAACAATATTTTTGCTTTTGAGTTCTCTATTTGCCGTAGCGGTAAATAGAGGACCAGAGCGTTATTATAAACATTTAGTGGGGTTGGATTTCTTGTGCACTTATACAAACATGTTGCATACTCGTCCACACGAATATGGTTTGGCTCAAGGCACCTATGGTGGATTTGGTTTTGTGTATGAATATAATCGTTATAGATTGTTGCTACAAACAGGAGTTAATTTTTCGTTAAATTCGCGCATGGTAACAGTTGCTAATGATAGTATAATAAGAGAGAATATAATAGATACTCAAAATGATCCATATAGGCATAAATATGTTTTTGAGAATAGGGCCGACAATTCTTATGCAAAATTTATTGAAGTTCCATTTTTGATTGGACAAAAATATGCAAATTTCTACTATTTAGGCGGTTTAAAGTTAAATATATTGTTAAAATCGTGCTCTTATATTGAAACCGAAGTTACAACAACAGGCCTCTATGATAGATATATTGATGAGTTTCATGATATGTATAATCATGCATTGTTTAGAAATAGACCAGTTAATGTATTAAACAACGGAATTGATTTCAAGTTAGGAGCGGCAGCATGTTTCGAAACTGGTTATAATTACAGCAGCTACGATTATCGCAATACTGGATATGGTCATAAAAGAGGTAAAGAATATGTCTTTAGGTTTGCTTTTTATGCCGAATACGGCTTGCCAATTGTGCCGCAAATAAAAAGTAGAAATTTGGATTTATACACAATCTACGACAAAGATCCTGTGAATGTAGATGGTATAAAAATGAATCACTTATATTACACATTTGCAAAGAATACTGTTTTTCAAAATGTAAACGTAGGTGTAAAACTAACTGTCTTATTCGGTGTATTTGCCAAACCATGTGAAAATTGCCAAAAAATGAAGCATAAAGAAAAGCATAGCACCAAAGGATGTGCTCACTGTAAAAAACAACGTAAGGTTTTACAGCAAAAAAAGTAATAAAATAAAAAAATGTTGTTCGTATCTATCTTCAAGAACAATTCCTAATAGCGTTTCGCCTTTCTAGTCATCGGACGCACGAACTGTGCCTCCCTACAATAGTCAAAAAAAGAGATACATCCAACTGCGATGTATCTCTTTTATTTAAAATAATTTACGCAAGTCCATTGTCAAAAAATCTTCCACACTAATTCCTCCTTCTCCAACAACAAATGCCCTTTTGGGATTAAATAACTGCTTAAACCTCTCTAATCCTTTTATGTCGTGGTCCCATTACTACTTGAATGAAACGTCTCGGCTCTTCAAGTCTACTTTTAATAGTCTGATAATCTGCTCTTTTGTACATAATATTATATTCTACTCAGTCCATTGAGTAATTTTACTCAATGCAAAGGTACAATTTTTTTAATCAACAAATATATATTAAAGTTTTTATTTTGATTACATCTTTTATGAAAGTTTTTTATTAACTTTGTAATCATAAAAAAGTTATCGCAAATGTATCACAAAATATTAAAGGAAAATTGGGGCTATGATGATTTCCGACCGTTGCAATTAGAGATTATTGAAAGCATTGGGGCGGGAAGGGATACGCTTGCTATATTGCCAACGGGGGGAGGTAAATCGATTACCTACCAAGTGCCCGCATTGGCTATGGAGGGAATGGCTCTTATTGTTTCGCCTTTGATAGCCTTGATGGTGGACCAAATACAGAACTTGAAAAAACGAGGCATCCGCGCCGAGGTGATACATGCGGGGATGAGACGCGACAAAGTGTTCAATATATTGGAACAGGCCCAATATGGCGCATTCAAATTACTCTACGTTGCACCCGAACGCCTACAATCTGAGTTGTTTCTCAAACGACTACAGTTCCTCAAACTCAGTTTTATAGCCGTAGATGAAGCGCACTGTATATCGGAATGGGGCTATGATTTCCGTCCATCTTACCTCAAAATTGCCGAACTACGAGAGATGTATCCAGAAGTGCCAATCCTTGCACTGACAGCCTCTGCTACGCCCGATGTGGTGACCAACATAAAAGATAAACTCTCGTTTCGCACGGATAACAACATGTTCCAAGCTAGTGTGGAACGCCACAATTTACACTATGTTGTGCGCCAAACCGACAATAAAGATGCTCAGCTATACAAAATACTCTGCGCTGTGCAGGGCTCTGCCATAGTATATACTCGCACACGAGATGGTGCCGACAAAGTGGCTAAAATGCTACAATCGATGGACCTCTCAGCCGACTACTACCACGCGGGGCTTGATGCCGATGTGCGCAAACAACGCCAAAGCGACTGGATGTCGGGCGCTACTCGCATCCTCTGCGCTACCAATGCCTTCGGTATGGGTATAGACAAGGCCGATGTGCGCATTGTAGTGCACTACGACATACCCGATGCCCTCGAGCAATACTATCAAGAGGCTGGGCGTGCTGGGCGAGACGGACAAAAGGCATACGCTGTACTGCTCACCACTCCAAGTTCGGTTGAGCAATTGGTACGCCGCCACGAAAAAGTGTTTCCTCCTAAGGAGTTTGTAAGAGCAATATATCAAAAACTTGCCAACTATTATGTGATAGGCGAAGGGTCGGGTAATGGGGCTGTGTATCCATTCAAATTGGAGGAGTTTTGCCACACATGCCGACTCTCATATTCGCTAACAATGGGAGCACTCAACATATTGCAATGGGCAGGCTATATCACTCTAACCGAAGAGATGGAGAGTCCGAGCAAACTACAGGTGATAATGCACCCATCGCGCCTCTATGAATGGAGAATGGAGCATCCGGATAATGATGAAATCTTAGAGACAATATTGCGTACATATACTGGTATATTCACCGATCCAAAGCATGTCAATGAGGATAAAATAGCGGTGCTCACCAAACGCACTCGCAACGATATATATGCCTATCTTATATGGCTTCACCGAGTGGGCATAGTAAGATATGTGCCATTCAAACGTACACCGCTCATCATCTACAACACAGAGCGTAAGGATGCTGAAACGCTCTATATCCCACCTGTGGCATACGAAAATCGCATAGACCGCATGTATGCTCGCCTCGTTTCAATATATGAATATGCTACTAAAAATGAATGTCGATCGGTGATACTTGCCCGCTACTTTGGACAGACCGATGCCCAACCATGTGGCACATGCGACATTTGTCTACAAAATAAAAAACGATAATCATAAAAACAAAGGCTATCTCGAATCGAGGTAGCCTTTGTTTTTATTAAAGCAAGAAACTTATTTATTTTTTCATTGGGCAACCTTGTTGACCTTTAGGGCAAGGTTTGCCACATTGAGGACCAGGTTTGCCACATTGTGGTGCTGGTTTTGCACAATGATGTACTGCAGGATGAGTCTTCATTGTTTCAAGGTAAGCAATATAGCGATCGTCGCCAAGCACTTTGCGCAATTCTGCATTACATTCATTGCGGCACTCCTCTTTAGTCATAGGATTAGCCGACTCTTTGCGTTTTTCGCATTTGATGAAGTGTGCAGTATAGAAAGATATGAGTTGCTCACGTTCTTTAGGTGTCAAATCTTTAATTACAAGAGCTAAACGATCTACTCGCATCATGGCACGAGTTTCTGGTGAATAAACACACATCTTGTCGCATTTAGGGAATGATGGTTGTTGAGTGCATGTGTGTTGACATTTTTGTTTGCATTCTGGTTTGAATTCACCTTCTTTTTTTTGAGGACATTGTGCCATCAAGGCAATTGTTGTCATTACTGCCACAAGGGCTAAAAAAATCTTTTTCATAATAATCAATTTTAATGGTTATTGTTTGTATTCTCTATCAGCAAAATTCCATGGTATTTTTGCTGTGTTTTGCCTTTTTGACTAAAGGCAGAAAAAAAGGTTTAATTTTATTCCACAATAATTTTACTTTGATAGATACTTCCGTGACCAGTAGTAATACGAACGAGGTATATACCTTGTGCCGACATAGCCTCTACAACAATTGGATAGATAGTTGGTTTGTCGACATAAACTCGTTGACCAACAGCATTAAATACCTCTATAATCATGTTTTCTTGCTCATCTGATGTAAAATCAGCTTGAACAATGAACGAGCCAGTTGTTTTCACTGGGTTAGGTACAACCACTAAATCACGTGTATAAATGCCATCAATACCTGTACCTACTGCAAGAGTAAGGTTAACAATAGAGTCGCAACCTGCAGATGAAACAAATACCTCACGATATTTGCCTGGTTTTGACAAAGTTTGCTCGCCAAACTCATATATATCGCCAGAGGCAATAACAACTGTTGTATCGATTTCTATGCGTTCGATGAAATCTACATAAACATGTACAAGCGAATCGCATCTATCTGGATAAGAGAATCGTTGAACAAGCATTGTATCCTGAGTGATAGTAATACGAGAATGTCCATAACCACTATACAATTCACCTTCACAAACATAATCGTTTTCAACTGTTGGTTCTGGTACTGCTACATGCAAATGGAGAAGCACAGTAGAATCGCAACGTAAGACATTTTGGAATGTACGCACATAAGTACCTTCATCACTCAAAATCGTGTCATTGAAAATATATTGCTCACCCAAACAAATAGTGTCAAATACTTCTACTTCGGCTGGCAACACAGTGAAATTCATCACTATTATAGAATCGCAACCTGTGATGCTTGGATAAACACGCTCATAACGACCTGTTGTAGTAAGCATAGTGTCGATCCACTGCACTTGAGTGCCCTCACAAACAACACGCGACTCAACATAATAGCGAGGTATAACGCTGAGGGTGAGAGTAATGATAGAATCACATCCGCGAGAGTTGACCAAAGTGTCGCGATAAATACCGGCTGCTGTGAGTTGTTGTGAACCTAACTGATATGTATCACCCTCGCAAATAGCTACTTCGATTGCACTCACAGCTGGCAGTACTACGAGATTGAGACGAACAACCGAATCGCATCCGCAAGATGAAACCAATTGAGCATCATAGTAACCAGGGATAACGAGATTTTTGCCTGCAAAGGCTCCACTATTGTAGACCTCGCCTTCGCAAATGGTGTCGTTGTACTGATAAACGCCTGATGGATGCATGGTGAGACGAAGAGTTTTGAGTGTGTCGCACTCGGTAGCAGATTGCGCTTGGAAAAGACGTGTGATAACATTCTCGCCTACGATGAGCGATGATGAATTGACAGAGAAACCATGCTTGTTATAAGTCACACTACCTTGAGCTGGTTGACAGATAGCATCGGTAAACTCAACATCATCAACATAACAAATAATACGAATATTGTCAATAGCTATTTGTGTGGCTGAGCCTTTGGTTGATGTAGAATGGAAGCCGATACGAACAGCTTTGCCATTATATGCCGAAAGGTCGTGACGAGCAGATTGCCACAATGCATCGGTATTACCATAGAGGGCAAGTGTATCAGTTTGAGTGTCGGTAATAACGAGAAGTGCGAGATGCTCGGTAGGTGAGTTGTTCCAATAGTCGAACGAGAATGTATATTCGCCACTCAATTGCACAAATGGTGTCATCAACACAGCATGACCTTGAGTAGATGCACATTGAATTTGTGCACAACGACCATTGTCGGTGCCGATGTTGCTATACTCGGCAGGTTGGATGACTGTCCAATTGTACATTGATTCAAGAAGTTCAGTGCGACTTGTATTATCCCAGCAATAAGGTATTGTGGCTGGAGCAATGGTTTCAAAATCCTGCACAAATGGTGGGAGAACGACGCCACACTCGGTGTTGAAAGTAAGTGTAGCCCAATCAGACATTTCGCCATCGTAGATAGCACGCACGCGAGCAGTGTAGGCTGTAGATGGTTGGAGACCTGTAATTGTAGCTTGAGTTTGAGTTGCATTTACGTCGGCTACGACAATATCGGCACTAAGCACTTGTACTTGATAATTAGCACTATTGCCCGACCAAGAGAGAGAGACACTAGTCTCGGTAAGATTGTCGACCGCAAGACCAACAGGTGTGCCTACGACTAATGCTTCGACTGTGAAATCGTCGATAATCATATTCCATGACGAACCTGAAATTTCACCCATAAAGCCTAATTCGTAGATACCATCGGCTGGAGCAAAGAATTCAGCAGAGATTTTTTGATAATCAGCCTTAAGAACCTCTTTACGCACAAGTGTAGATGTAGCATTAGGTGCGCCTCCAAGGATGCTGATATAAGCAGCTGTGAGGTCGCTTTGACGTGCATAGATAGAGATGCGATAGTAGGTTTGAGCTGTAAGCGAGAAGTGACGTGTAACGCTATTAGTGTTAGCACCTCCACGACCACTGAGCGACATATAGTTGGCACCTGAATGTGGCATAGCATCAGCAAATGAAACATCAACAACATTGGTCAACCATGAGTTGCTACCTTTGATATGCGATTCAGTCCAACAATTATCGAGAGTTGCAGCTGAAAGATATGTGTCAAAGTCTTCGGTATAAGGTGCGCCAAGTGTAACCTCGATAGGCATACATTGAGTGGCAATGCCGAGTATAGTGAATGGAGATGCTACATCGCCATCACACTTAGGACGAGCACAGAGATAATATTGTGTATCAGGTGTAAGGGCTGAGAGAGTGATTGTGTCGCCAACAACAGTACCAAGAGAAAGCGTGTCGCTACCATCGGCAAGAGAAGAAACATAATACTCTACTGCGCCACCTACATTTGGATTATCAAAGGTAACTACGGCAGATGTGGTGCCTACTTCGACAAGACGAAGCGACTCAATAACACCACATTCGACAAGTTTGATTTGAATATTGTCGATAGAAAGCGGAGGAAGGATAGCACTAGATACGTCGTTGCTCCATTGAACAAGCAAATGATAGTTGACAGGTTCTTGAATAGTAAAGACTGTAGTAGCCTTATTCCATGCAGCAGAACCTGAAAGTTTATCTGTATCATGGAGACGTATGTAACGTGTTGTATCCAACTTGTCAGGACCAAGTTTAGACTCGGTAGAAATGGTTACATCAGTTGGTGCGAGGAATACACGACCAAAGTCGCGCTCAGATTCGCCATTAGATTTCCAGTCGAACGAGAATTGATAATCACCTGGATCGAAGAGGAATGTACGATAAGCATAGATGTTGCATGAGCCTGACTCGTAATAGCCATAAGAACCTACTGCATCAGCTACATAGAGAGCCGAGTCGCCAGTGAGTACAGAATTGTTAGAGTTAGCACCAACAACGAAGCGAGCATTATTGCGTGTATTGACAAAAGCCCACTCGGCATTTTCGGCGGCATCTTCGAAACCACATGCATATGGCATAGCTGGCACTGAACTTAATGTGCGGAATTTAACCTCACACCACTCAGTAGAGTCGGCACAAATAGCTCGCATACGCAAAACATATTGTGTACTTGGTGTGAGACTATTGATGCGGAATTTGTCGACTGTGGTATCGATGAAGCCACGCACAATTGTATCAGACGAAAGTGTATATTCGTAGGCAGTAGCTGCTGGAGCATGATTCCATGTAGCCACAGCGAATGTATCACCATAAACCTCAATAGCTAAATCGGTTGGTGCAAAGCACTCAGGAGCACGTGTAACAACTACATTGTCGATATAAAGCATCTTGGTATTAGGTTGACCTTTGAATACAATGTACTTACCTTCGACTTTGTATTTAGAGAAATCGATAGTTTGACTTGTAAGATTAGACTTAGTATAAAGTTCGCGAACCTC
>JAZLEE010000184.1:0-1841 GCA_045615085.1 Candidatus Aphodosoma sp.
GTTGAAAAATCCCGCATTGCAATTCCCACAAGACTTCGAAACCTACGAGCCAAAAGCTACTAACAATTTCAATACAAGCGAATCGGGACTCTCCGGCTCGAAAACAATCGAGTATCTCGTCATTCCGCGTCACGATGGCGACTTTGTCATCCCATCGGCAACAATTAGCTATTTCGATATCGCCACCGACTCGTATAAGACCCTCGCCACCGACCCTATCGCCATCCGCGTCAACAAAGGAGCGTCAACAGCAACCAACGCGCCAGTGGTGAGCAACTTCACAGGGCAAGAGAAAGTCGAAGTGCTAGCGTCCGACATACGCTATATCCACACCGCCGAGCCACGCCTCGAGGTGCCACGTCGCAACATTGCCGGCACACTCTTCTTCTGGTTGTTCTACATCGTGTCGTTGGTCGTAACCATCTTGCTCGTCATCCTCTTCCGCAAGCAAGCGCGCGACAATGCCAACGTTGCCCTCATGCGCAACAAGAAAGCCAACAAAGTGGCGCGTCGTCGACTCAAAGTGGCAGAGCAACAACTCAAAGCGGGCAACAAAGATGCCTTCTACGACGAAGTGCTCAAAGCACTCTGGGGTTATTTGTCCGACAAACTATCAATCCCAGTCAGCCAGCTCAACAAAGACAACATCGCGCTTCGCCTCTCGCAACATAGCGTATCCGACGAGGTCGTAGCACAATTCATGGCGCTATTGAACGACTGCGAATTTGAGCGTTATGCCCCAATAGGCAACAAAGAGACCGCAATGGCAAACATGTTCGAATCAACCGTAAAACTCATTTCAACACTCGAAAATACAATCAAACGATGAAACGCCTCTCATTACTATTCATAATAGTGCTTTCAGCACTCAGCATTGTGCATTCACAAACCGACGATTGGCAACGTGCCGAGCAATTGTATGCCGACAAGCAGTATGCCGCAGCCGCCGACCTCTATGAGTCGATGTTTCAGTATGGCGAGTCGGCCGACCTCCACTATAACTATGCCAATGCCCTCTACAAATCCAATCAGATAGGATTGGCAATATTGAATTACGAGCGAGCATTGCGTCTCGATCCAGCCAACGAAGATATCAAGTTCAACCTCGACTTTGTCAACCGCATGAAGACCGACAAAATCGAGCCTATCGAGCGCTTCTTCCTTACCGAGTGGTTAGATTCGTTAGCACTTATGCTCACTTCAAATCAGTGGGCGTATGCCAGCATCATAGGTTTTGTTAGCATGCTCGTTTTGGCGTTGTTATATCTCTTTGGTCGCAAAGTATGGTTGCGCAAGACAGCCTTCTTCTCAGCCCTCTTTTTGTTACTATTCTCGGTGTTTACTATGGTCAACGCCTTCAAGATTAAATCATTGGTAGAGAACAATCCAGCAGCAATAGTGCTTTCTGGCTCAGTGTCGGTCAAGAGCAGTCCCGACGATAGTGGCACCGAAGTATTCGTCATCCACGAAGGCACCAAAGTGAACGTAGTGTCAACTCTCGGTGACTGGTCAGAAGTGCGCCTTGCCGATGGCAATATGGGATGGTTGCAAACCATGACTATTGAAAAGATTTAGATAGGGAGTTGAGAATTGAGAATTGAGAATTGAAGGTCTTTGAGCCTTTGGCGATAAAATGGAGAATTGGTATTTTAATAAATCCGGATGGCAAATTGTGCCTTGCCTTAGAAACGCGAAAAAAAGGATAATGATAAATCCGTTAAGCAGCGGTTGCTGGCGAGGTTACACAGACCAATATCAAGGCATATTAATAACGGGCAAGAGCTAAAACTATGAAGAAGCAGAAAGTTTGCCCGAGTTTCAAGCGCTGTAGGATTTATTAT
>JAZLEE010000185.1:0-2124 GCA_045615085.1 Candidatus Aphodosoma sp.
TCTAATCGCGGTTGTAATTCTAACAGCCCATTTGGCAACACTGGCCAATAATGTAGTAACCTACTACAACGATTCTTCCCAAACTCAACATGCAGACCTTGAGGAGATTACCGTCACCTCGACACGAGTGAGCAATCCAGGCACACTTGCCAAACAAGAGATTGTATCTGAAGCCTTACAGCTATCTAACACTGGAGTCAATCTCCCCTTCTTGCTACAAATGACACCTTCGCTCGTGGCCACATCAGATGATGGTCTCGGCATAGGCTACACCTATTTCCGTATACGTGGCACCGATCATACACGTATCAACACAACTATAAACGGCGTACCACTCAACGACTCGGAATCGCAAACAGTGTTTTGGGTGAATATGACCGACATAGCCTCTTCGACCAATAGCGTTGAAGTTCAACGTGGTGTAGGTACTTCAACTAACGGAGCAGCATCGTTTGGTGCGTCTGTGAATATGCAAACAACCAAAGCGACAAGCGAACCATACGCGCAACTATCATTCAATGGAGGTATGTATAACACCTTCCGAGAAGAAGCAAAAATAGGCACAGGCATTATGCCAAGTGGTTTTGCCTTTGATGCTCGTGTATCAAAAGTCAACTCGGACGGCTACCTCGAACGTGCCTATTCCGACCTATTATCTTACTATGCCTCAGGGGCTTGGTATGGCAACCAAACAATGTTGAAACTATTATTTTTTGGAGGTAACGAACAGACCTATATGGCTTGGGATGGTGTATCGGCTGAGGATTTAGCGACTAACCGCAGATACAATCCAGCAGGGCAATACATAGATGACGATGGAAATATCGCATACTATGATAACCAAACCGACAACTATGCCCAACAACACATACAATTACATGCAACACATCAATTTACATCGGCATGGGACATAAATGCAGCCCTACACTATACCCATGGAGCTGGATACTACGAGCAATATAAGTGCGATGCAAAATTTGCCGACTATGGCATTGAAAATTATACCACTACAGAAGGTGAAACCCAAAAACGCTCTGACCTTGTGCGACAAAAACACCTTGGAAACCATTTCTATGGCATTGTAGCAGCAGCCAACTACCACTCGGGCAAAGTGCAAGCTTCGTTTGGAGGTGGAGTAAACAACTACAATGGGAACCACTGGGGCAACGTGCTTTGGCTACGTTCATATCCACTACCAATTGAGAAAGATTATGAATACTACCGCAACAGAGGGGATAAATTAGATGCAAACATTTATGCTAAAGCAAATTGGGAAGTAACAAAGGGGTTAAACCTATACGGAGACCTACAATACCGCCACATTGACTATCGCATTGCGGGCATAAACGACGAAGATTTGAATGAAATAGAGATTCATAAACAATATAACTTTTTCAACCCAAAAGCAGGAATCTCTTATATACATAAAGGCAATACGGCTTACTTCAACTTTGCAGTAGCCAACCGAGAGCCAAGCCGCACAAACTTTACTGAATCGGGCATGAATAACACTCCACTACCCGAACGTCTATACGACTATGAATTTGGATATCAATATCTTGACAAACGCTGGGGAGCAGGTGCCAACTTCTACTTTATGGACTACTACAATCAGTTGGTGCTCACAGGTCAATATTCGGACGTAGGTGCATACCTAACAAAAAATGTAGACCGCAGTTATCGTATGGGTGTAGAATTGACAGCCGGTGTGGAGATAACCAAATGGTTGCGTTGGGATGTGAATGCTACCTTCGCAATGAATAAAATCATTGGTTTCAGCGACTGGGTAGATGATTGGTATGCAGATTGGAATGACCCAGTAGTAGCAGAGCACGGCGGACAAGTGTTGGTAAACTATGGCACTACAGACATTTCATTCTCACCTAACATCATAGCTGGCAGCAATATACAATTTAATTATGAAGGTTTTGCGGCAAACTTACTCACAAACTATGTAGGCAAACAATATCTTGACAACACAAGCAATCGCAATGCAATGCTCGATGACTACTGCGTTTCGAATTTGAGAGTTACATACACACTTAAACCAAAGAAAATAGTAAAAGATATTACATTCAACGTATTAATAAACAACATATTCAACACACGCTACGAATCGAATGG
>JAZLEE010000186.1:0-4289 GCA_045615085.1 Candidatus Aphodosoma sp.
CGGTGCTCAAACAAGACCACTTTGCCTACGACCAATTCACTGTGCTCGACACTGTTATGATGGGTAACGAACACTTCTGGCAAGTGAAAGAAGAGAAAGACGCTATCTATTTGAAAGAAGATTTCACCGAAGAAGATGGTATCCGCGCAGCCGAATTGGAAGAGAAATTTGCCGAAATGGATGGTTGGAATGCAGAAAGCAACGCAGCTCAATTGCTTAGCGGTCTCGGCATCAAGGAAGAACTCCACTACCAACTTATGAGCGAATTGGAAAATAAAGAGAAAGTGCGTGTGCTCCTTGCACGTGCGCTCTACGGCAAACCCGACAACCTACTCCTCGACGAGCCTACCAACGACCTCGACGTGGACGCAGTGATGTGGCTTGAAAACTACCTTGCCAACTACGAAAACACTGTGCTCGTAGTTAGTCACGACCGTCACTTTCTCGATGCTGTATCAACCCACACAATCGATATCGACTACGGCAAAATCACTATGTTTGCCGGCAACTATACTTTCTGGTACGAGTCAAGCCAACTTGCTCTCCGTCAGCAACAAAACCAAAACAAAAAGGCTGAGGAAAAACGTAAAGAGTTGGAAGAATTCATCCGCCGTTTCTCTGCCAATGTGGCTAAGAGCAAACAAGCAACTTCTCGTCGCAAGATGCTCGAGAAACTCAACGTGGAAGAGATTCAACCCTCAACACGCAAGTATCCTGCAATCATCTTCACACCAGAACGCGAACCAGGCAATATGGTGCTTGAAATCAGCGGTCTTGGCAAACGTGCCGAAGATGGCTCGGTGCTATTCAACAACGTATCGTTCAACGTCGAGAAAGACGACAAAATTGCCTTCTACTCACGCGATGCACGTGCCATGACAGCCTTCTTCGAAATCATCATGGGCAACGACCGCGACTATGCAGGTAAATTCAATTGGGGTATCACTATTACCAATGCCTATCTCCCACTCGACAACACACGTTTCTTCAACAACGAGCACACACTTGTAGATTGGCTCGGACAATACTCAGCCGACACCACCGAGGTATTCATCCGTGGTTATCTTGGCAAAATGCTCTTCTCGGGCGAAGAGATTTACAAACGTGCCAACGTGCTCTCGGGGGGCGAAAAAATGCGCTGTATGATTGCCCGCATGATGCTACGCAATGCCAATGTAATGGTGCTCGACTCGCCAGTCAACCACCTCGACCTCGAGTCAATCCAAGCATTCAACAACACACTTAAAACATTTAAAGGCAACATCTTATTGTCATCGCACGACCGTGAATTCGTGTCTACAGTGTGCAATCGTATCATAGAACTCACACCAAACGGCATCATTGACAAGTATATGGACTACGACGAATATTTAACATCTGACGAAATCCCCGCACTACGCGAAAAAATGTACGAATAAAAAAAGAGAAAATAATCGTTTGTTGTTCAATTGTTTTTTTGTAACTTTGCACGTTATTTGAATCACAATATATATAGAATAGAAATTTTAAATGAAAAAAATCAGAAACTTTTGCATTATAGCCCATATCGACCATGGAAAAAGTACTTTGGCCGACAGACTATTGGAGTACACTCAAACTGTTGAAGCTCGAGACCTCCAAGCACAAGTATTAGATGATATGGATTTGGAGCGTGAACGCGGTATCACTATCAAGTCGCACGCTATCCAAATGAAATATAAATATAATAATGAGGAATATACACTCAACTTGATTGACACTCCGGGACACGTCGACTTTTCGTACGAAGTGTCACGTTCGATTGCAGCTTGCGAGGGTGCGTTGTTGATTGTTGATGCCACACAAGGCATTCAAGCTCAAACCATTTCTAACCTTTATATGGCTATTGAGCACGACCTCGAAATTATCCCTGTGATGAACAAGATGGACATGGACAACGCCATGCCTGATGAAGTTGAGGACCAAATTGTAGAATTGCTTGGTTGTAAACGCGAGGAAATTATCCGTGCATCGGGCAAAACTGGTATGGGTGTTGATGAAATTTTGCACGCTATTGTTGAACGCATTCCAGCTCCAGAGGGCGACCCTAATGCCCCACTCCAATGTTTGATTTTCGACTCGGTATTCAACTCATTCCGCGGTATTATTGCCTATTTCAAAATCGTGAATGGTACAATTAAGCCAAACGATTTAGTGAAATTTGTCAATACAGGCAAAGAATATGAAGCCAACGAAATAGGTATTCTCAAACTCGATATGGTGCCACAAAAAGAGTTGTCGGCAGGCAACGTAGGCTATATCATCTCGGGTATCAAAACATCAAAAGAGGTGAAGGTAGGTGATACTATCACACACGTGAAACGCCAATGCGATGCAGCTATCGATGGATTCGAAGAGGTGAAACCGATGGTGTTTGCGGGTGTATATCCTATCGAAACAGAGGATTTTGAAGACCTTCGTGCTTCGCTCGAAAAACTCCAACTCAATGATGCATCATTGACATTCGAACCTGAATCGTCAGCAGCATTGGGATTTGGTTTCCGTTGCGGCTTCCTCGGCATGTTGCACATGGAGATTGTTCAAGAACGCCTCGACCGCGAATTCGACATGAACGTTATAACTACTGTGCCTAACGTATCATACAAGGTGTTTACAAACAAAGGTGCTTGCCTTGAAGTACACAACCCTTCTGGTTTGCCAGAAATCACAGAAATCGACCATATCGAAGAGCCATATATCCGTGCATCAGTAATTACAAAAACCGACTATATCGGTCAAATCATGACACTATGCCTCGGCAAACGTGGCGAGTTGGTGAAACAAGAATATGTATCAGGTAACCGCGTAGAGTTGATTTACGACATGCCATTGGGCGAAATTGTGTTCGACTTTTACGACAAACTCAAATCTATCTCAAAAGGTTATGCTTCGTTCGACTACCATATGAATGGTTTCCGCCCATCGAAATTGGTGAAACTCGATATCTTGTTGAATGGAGAGTCGGTGGATGCCTTGTCGTCGCTCATTCACTTCGACAATGCCTACACACTTGGTCGTCGCATGTGCGAGAAGTTGCAAGAACTCATTCCACGTCAACAATTCGATATTGCAATTCAAGCAGCTATTGGTGCGAAAATTATTGCTCGTGAGACTGTGAAGGCTGTTCGCAAGGACGTAACGGCTAAATGTTATGGTGGTGACATCTCTCGTAAACGCAAATTGCTTGAGAAACAAAAGAAAGGTAAGAAACGTATGAAACAAATTGGTAACGTAGAAGTGCCACAGAAGGCATTCCTTGCTGTGTTGAAACTCGACTAAACCTGTTTTACTATAAAAAAAACTTTTAACTTTAATCTATAATCTATTAACTCCAAAAAACAAAAATCATGTTACTTCTCAGTGCAACCGAAGCGGTTATGCAAGTACCTTTTTGGGCTTCGATACCCTTCATCATCATGCTTTTGATGATTGCAGTCGGTCCGCTTATCGCGGAAGAATGGTGGGAACATAACAGAAACAAACTGCTCGTTTCTGCTATCTTAGGTATCCCAACAGCATTTTATTTAGTTAAATGTGGATTAGTACACCAACTTGAACACCAAATCTTTGGCGACTACATCCCTTTCATTGTTCTTCTCACTGCCTTGTTTGTCATCACAGGTGGCATTCATCTTAGTGGTGATATCAAAGCGAAACCAATCATCAACACAGCATTCATTGCTCTTGGTTGGATTTTGGCATCGTTTATGGGTACAACTGGTGCTGCTATGTTGCTCATCCGCCCTCTCATCGATACCAACTCTCAACGTAAATACAAAGTGCACACAATGTTGTTCTTCATCGCAGCTGTTGCCAACTGTGGTGGTTTGTTAACTCCTCTCGGAGATCCACCATTGTTGCTACTCTACCTTCGTGGAGCATCGTTCACTTGGTTCTTCAACTTGTTGCCAATGTGGGCTATGACTGGTGCATTGTTGCTCATCATATACTTCATTTGGGACTCTTACATGTATAAAAAAGAGGATTGGGTCAATCTTTCGGCTGACTCTCGCGAACAACGTCCTATCCGAATCACTGGTAAAATCAACTTCCTTTTCCTCATTGGCGTTATCTTGTCTGTAGCATTTATCAATGCCGACATGTTGCCTGCAATGGCAGAGGAGCATGCTCCTTGGTGGTTGGTTTATCTTCGTGAAATCGTACTTATCTCAATGATTATCTTGTCATTGCTCGAAACAAAGAAAGAGGTGCGCGAAGCCAACAAATACTCTTGGCGTCCAATCATCGAAGTTGGTGTATTGTTCCTTGGT
>JAZLEE010000187.1:0-2721 GCA_045615085.1 Candidatus Aphodosoma sp.
ACCTTTGATTTTGTTGAAGTTTACCCAGAATTGTGGTTCGGTCATAAATATATACTCAGTGCCTTGCCAAGGGCGAGGTTCGCGACAAAAGTCGAAGTAGCCATAGAATGAGCACCAGCCTTTGGCAAAATCGATGCCCCAAACGCCAGTTATTTGGAAACTGTGTATGTCGGGTTTGCCAGAAAAACCAATTAAGCCTGGGTTGACTTTGTATAGAGCTGAGAGTGACCAAGTTTTGGTGAAATCCTTTGAGTGACCAGAGTAGGTTATACCACCTAACCAACTGTTGTTGAATGACATTTGAGAGTTTAGACCACCATTATATTCGAGGTGAAGGGATAGCCAAGATAGTTTGGAGTTTTGCCAAAAGCAGAGTTCACGTGCGATTTCCCAATAAGCACCAATCATTGTGGGAGCGCAATCCATGTCGACGAAGAAATAGGTGCTACCGCCGGCGTCGGGGCGGAACATTTCGACAGTAGATGTCACACAACCACGCTCGAAGTCGTACATAACTTGTATGTTTTGGGCTTTGAGCTCGGTGATTTGTAGTGTGATTAGTGTAATAGTGAGGATGGTGATGAGTTTTTTCATAGCGTTAGTTGTATTTTTTGTTATATTTTTTTTGAATAATCGTGCAAAGATAGTAAATGTTTTTGGGATAGGCAAGTTTTTGTAATATGGAATGAGGTTTGGTATGGGATTTGAGATTAGGGTAGTGTGATCCTTTTCTTATTATTTACTTTAAAGAAAACTATTTATGAAAACGAAAACTTTACAATGGATTGTGATGGGATTTTTTGTTTTAGGGTTCGTAGGATTAGCGATACCTTGGACATTCCCATTCTTTGTGATGCTCACGCCGCTTGCGGTGGTGGCAGTGTTGGCTATGCTTATTGTTGGACATACGAGTCCGATGAATTGGCGATTGTATGCATCGTTGGGTGTGGTGTTTGCATTGAGTTATGTGGTTGAATTGTTGAAGGTTAATGTGTTCTTTCCGCCAAGTGTTTACTTCTTTGGGGATAGTTTTGGACCCATTCTATTTGAGATTCCGCTGATGATTGGTTTGGCATGGGTTGCGTTACTATATGTGTGTGCTGCTATGGCAGAGAATTTGAAGGCGAATGTTGTGGTGCAGGTGTTGGCGGCTTCGGGGTTGATGGTGTTGTTTGATGTAGCGCTTGAATTGGTGGCTCACGACCTTGACCTTTGGTACTGGATTTATGGAACTTCGATGTGGAATTATTTGATGTGGTTTGTGGCTTCGGTGGTGATGTTTACGATTATTAAATTGTTTGGTGTGAGTATCAAAAACAAAGTGGCTACGACGATGTATGTGTCGATGATTGTTTTCTTACTTGCACTTTCGATGGTGATGTGATGAGAATTCTAAAAAAAAGACGCATCCGATATGGGTGCGTCTCTTTTTTATTGGATATTTGTATGCGAAGCAATTATGCGTTGCGGAGGTTGTTGATGCTCTCTTGGAGAGAATTGATTTTTGACTCGGCATCAGCTTGTTTTTTGCGTTCGTTTTCAACGATTTCAGGTTTTGCGTTGGCTACGAATTTTTCGTTGCTGAGTTTTTTCATTACTGAGTTCAAGAAACCTTTGAGGTACTCAATTTCAGCCTCCATTTTCTTAATCTCTTCTTCAACGTTGATGTTGCTACCAAGAGGTACTGCATATTCTGTTACGCCTACCATATAGGTTGCGGCAGTTGCATCTTTTTCGCCATGAGTAACAGACTCAAGGTTACACATTTTGCAGATTACAGAGTTGTAGGCATCGTTGTGACCTTCGCCAGTAACTACGAGATTGAGAGTCTCTTTGTTAGGAATGTTTTTGTCGAGACGAACAGTACGCACACCTGCGATGATTTCTTTAACGAATTCGAAATCAGCGAGTAGAGCATTGTTGATAGTATTAGCCTCAGGCATAGCAGCAACCATAACGCTTTCGCCATCTTTGCGTTCGTCGAGCACTTGCCAAATCTCTTCTGTAATAAATGGCATAAATGGATGAAGAAGAAGAGTGAGTTTTTCGAAGAACGAAATAGTTGAGTTGTAAGTAGCGCGGTCGATAGGTTTTTGGTATGCTGGTTTCACCATTTCGAGGTACCAAGATGAGAATTCGTCCCAGAAGAGTTTATAGACAGTCATCAAAGCTTCGCTGAGGCGATATTTAGTGAAGTCGTCGTTGATTTCTTCAATTGTTTTAGAGAGTTTGCTATCGAACCATTCGATTGCAAGGCGTGAACTTTCAGGTTGTTCGATATCAGCTACTTCCCAACCTTTGATGAGGCGGAGAGCATTCCAAATCTTATTATTGAAGTTACGACCTTGTTCGCAGAGAGCTTCGTCGAAAAGGATGTCATTACCAGCTGGAGCAGCAAGCATCATACCCATACGCACACCATCTGCGCCGAATTTTTCAATGAGTTCGAGTGGGTCAGGTGAGTTGCCAAGAGATTTTGACATTTTGCGACCGATCTTATCACGCACAATACCTGTGAAATATACGTTGCGGAAAGGCATATCACCTTTGTATTCGTAACCAGCCATAATCATACGAGCTACCCAGAAGAAGATGATGTCTGGACCAGTTACGAGGTCGGCAGTTGGGTAGTAGTAGTTGATTTCGTCGTTGTTAGGATTATTGATACCATCGAATAACGAGATAGGCCACAACCAAGAAGAGAACCAAGTGTCGAGGCAG
>JAZLEE010000188.1:0-6624 GCA_045615085.1 Candidatus Aphodosoma sp.
GTCGTTGCCGACTGGAATGACAACGTAACTCATGCTTTGTGCGATGGTGCAGTAGAAACTTTCATTTCTAACGGAATTTCCGAAGAAAATGTCGAAATATTCCACGTTCCTGGAACTTTTGAGCTCACTTTTGCTGCTTCAAAACTCCAAAAAACCGGAAAATATGCCTCAATTATCGTAATTGGATGCGTAATTCAAGGCGATACTCCTCATTTCGATTATGTTTGTCAAGGTGTAACTCAAGGTATCACTCAAGTCAATTTAGAAGCTGATTGTCCGGTGATATTCAGTGTATTAACTACTCTTACTATGCAACAGGCAACTGACCGTGCAGGTGGTTGTTTAGGCAATAAAGGTGTCGAAGGTGCAGTTACTGCGTTAAAAATGGTAAAAATATTTGGTAATATCAAATAATTGTTGTAACTTTGCACTCGCAAATCGGGGATGACTCGAATTGTGGAATGGGCAGTTACCAGAGTGGCCAAATGGGGCTGACTGTAACTCAGCTGTCTTTCGACTTCGGTGGTTCGAATCCATCACTGCCCACGAACGAAAGTTCAATCTTTAGAAAGCGGAATTTTTGCAATAAGCGAGTGCAGAAGCAAAGTTTACTTTGATTGTGCCGAGCATAGCAAAAATCTCGCAATTTTATTTGAAAATTGCGGAAGTAGCTCAGTTGATAGAGCATTAGCCTTCCAAGCTGAGGGTCGCGGGTTTGAGCCCCGTCTTCCGCTCTAAAAAAGAGATGCAAAATTTTGCATCTCTTTTTTTATACACTTTGTTTATATCAAAAAGGCGTAACTTCTGATATGAAGTTACGCCTTTTGTATTTGTTCGTATTGCACAGACTATTATATGATGATTTTTTGAGTTTGTTTGTTGATTTGCACAACATAGACTCCTTTAGGTAGATTTATCTCAATATTTCCATTAGTTCTTTTTTTATGAATGATTTGTCCGCTCATATTATAAATAACTATTTGGCTGCGTTGCTCCAATTCTATCTTTATGCCGTTAGGTGTGTTGAAGATAGGTAGTGGGTCGGCTTTAATGGTAGGTACGAATGTCGGTTCCTCTGGTTCTTCTGTTCTTAATTTGGCACCAGGATATACATTGCCGTAGCGGTCTATGATTTTTACAACCCAAGTTTTACCTTCGTAGCGGTCGTTGTATGCTAATGTATTGAACGAAGTGGTATATGTGACACCAAGCAGATTCTCAGCCTTGCAACCTTGTGTTTGTGAGAGTATAGTGTCGTAGCAGTATATAGCAAAGCGATAATTCTCTTTCGAGCAATCCCATGATAGTAGGTTTTGCTCTTTGTCGAGTGTGAAATTGGTAATTTCAGGTGCACTCGGTGCGCGGCGCCATGTGATGGATGGCCAAAGTGCTATGTTTTGGAAATGATGTTCAGGTAGATAAGTGTGATAGCCTTCGTCACTATTATCGAAATATGTATTTGCACCACCTCTATTTTGCCAATAGGTAGTATTGTAGAAAATAGTACCTGTGGCTTTATTGTCTTCGCGATTTACATTAATCTGATTTGAAAGGTCAGCTGGTGGGTTGAATCTACCACCGCTATTTTGTGCCACATCATTACTTGTGAATAGTGGACGTTTGTATTTTTCGGCTAAGTCACTCCACCAGTTGCATAGTGTTTCATAGTCTTGCCCTTTGTTATATTTAGGGCTTGTTGTTAATGATGGCCAGTAGAGTTGAGGTGAGATATAATCGATATATCCACGTTTGAGCCAAGCTGCAGCATCGCAGTATAGAACCGAGTAGGCATCTTGACCTGTGATGCCTGATGCTGGTGTTATTTTGTCGTATGAAGTGTGAGATTCGTCGTATACATAGCGAGTTTTGGTGCTGTATATGCCAAACGGTCCAATACCAAAACGAAGATAAGGTTTGTGGGCTTTTACACTGTCAAGAACTGACTTAACTAACTTATTTACATTCTCGCGACGCCAATCGTCAATGTTGAGGTCATATGGATTGTTATCTGCTGTTTGGTGAGTTTCGTTCTCAGCATATTCGTTTGATGGCATTGATTTATAGAAGTAGTCGTCGAAAATAATACCATCGATGTCATATTTGGTCATAATTTCGGTAATAACATCGAGTGTGAGTTTTTGTACATCGGGATTACCTGGGTCGAGAAAGGCAGTTGAACCTGAACCTATGCGCCAAGAGTCTTTAACCTGAGGGGCGTTGACGTCGTAGCTTCCAATGCGGTAAGGGTTAATCCATGCGTGTAGTTCGATGCCACGTTTGTGAGCCTCTTCAATGGCAAAGGCAAGTGGGTCGTAGCCAGGGTTGGTGCCACGAGTGCCTGTTAGCGCGCTTGACCATGGTTCGTACGACGATTCGTAGAGAGCATCGCCATGACTTCGCACTTGGAGCATTATGGCATTGAGGTGTCCTTGTTGTGCACGTTCTATAATGGTTATCAATTCGGCTTTTTGTGCTGCTATTTGAGTGGCATTGCCTGCATTTGTGATTTGAGTGGTTGGCCAATCGATATTCCATACAGTTGCAACCCAAGCGGCTCGAAATTCTTTTTCTTGTGCGTTAAGTGTAGTGCATAATGTACAATGCGCAATACACAATATAATTAGTAATAGTTTTTTCATAACACTATATTAGTTTAGTTCGTCGAGTTCGAGCCAACGTAGCTCTTTTTCGTCGAGAATATTTGTTATTTCTTGGAATCGTTGAGATTTTTGTATTAGTTCATCGTTGCCTAATGAGCCAGAGGCAAGAGCAGATTCTAATTCGGCTTTTTCTTTTTCGAGGGCTTCGATATCTTTGGTTAGTTGCTCGTATTCGCGTTTTTCGTTGAACGAGAGTTTGCGTTTGCCCTCTGTATTGTTGTTTTTAGTTTGTTGTGTTGTAGTTTGTTTGTGTTGATTAGATTTTTTTTCTAATTCAGCAAGTTCACGTTCTTCCTCTTCTTTGAGCTCGCGCCATTGGCGGTAGTCGGTGTAGTTGCCTGGAAAATCTTTGATTTTACAGTCGCCTTGGAACACAAGTAGGTGGTCGATAACCTTGTCCATAAAGAAACGGTCGTGACTTACAACAATAACGCACCCTTTGAAGTTGATAAGGTAGTCTTCAAGTACGTTGAGTGTGGCAATATCGAGGTCGTTGGTAGGTTCGTCGAGGATGATGAAGTTAGGGCTACGCATCAACACCGTGCATAGATACAAACGGCGACGCTCACCACCCGAGAGTTTGGCTATGTAGTCGTGTTGCTTTTCAGGTGGGAATAGGAAGTGGGTGAGGAATTGAGTAGCTGACATTCTGCGACCGCCTCCGAGGTCGACCTCTTCGGCTATTTGACGCACAGCATCAATCACTTTCATGCCATCGTTGAATTGGATGCCCGATTGACTATAATAGGCAAATTTGACAGTTTCGCCAATGTCGAAGCGGCCACTATCGGGAGCAACTTCTCCAAGAAGCATTTTGAGGAAGGTAGATTTGCCTGTACCATTTTTGCCCACGATGCCAAGTTTCTCGTAACGAGAGAAGTTGTAGTAGAAATTGTCGAGAATTTTGTAGTCGCCAAAAGCTTTGCTAATATATTGAGCCTCGAATATTTTAGAGCCGAGATAGGCTGATTTTACGCCGAGAGAGACCTGTTTTTCGGCAATGCGTTGTTTGGCACGTTGCTCAATTTCGTAGAAAGCATCGATGCGAGAGCGCGATTTATGGCCACGCGCTTGAGGTTGGCGACGCATCCAATCGAGTTCGGTGCGATAGAGATTTTGGGCACGAGCAGTTTCGGCATTGAAGTTGGCAATGCGAGCCTCGCGTTTTTCGAGGTAGTAGCTGTAGTTGCCTTTATAATGGAATAGTTGGTGTTGGTCTATTTCGAGAATATCGGTGCAGACATTGTCGAGAAAATAGCGGTCGTGGGTGACCATAAGGATGGTCATCTTGGAGTGGTTGAGAAAATCTTCGAGCCACTCTACCATTTCGAGGTCGAGGTGGTTGGTTGGCTCATCGAGCAAGATAAGGTCGGGCTCGGTGATGAGCACATTGGCAAGGGCAAGACGTGTTTGTTGCCCCCCTGATAGTTGCTCTACTGGTTGCTCAAGATTGTGGATGTTGAGTTTGCCAAGAATTTGCTTGATGCGAACTTCGTAATCCCAAGCATTGAGACGATCCATGTCAGCCATAGCAAGTTGGATTTCGTTGCTATAGGTAGGGTCGTCGGCATGAGTTTCTATAAGATTTTCGTAGCGAGCAATTGCTTTGACTACATCATTGTCGGACGCAAAGCAAGCTTGGCTTACTGTCATGCCAGGTTGGAAGTCGGGGTCTTGCGTAAGACAGCCGACACGGATATCGCGGCGGTAGGTGATAGTACCACTATCTTGAGATTCTCGACCGATGAGTAGGTTGAGGAGGGTAGTTTTGCCTGTGCCATTTTGGGCAATAAGTGCAACACGTTGACCTTGGTCGATACCAAAGCTAATATTTTCGAATAGTAGGCGGTCGCCAAATGATTTGGTGAGATTTTCTACTTGTAGGTAAACCATTTTATATATAGTGAGGAATTAGAAATGAGGAATTAGGAGTGATTTAATTATCAATTATCCTAATTCCTCAATATTTAGAATTTTCCCATTATGAGTTTGATGATGTCGTTGCCGTTGGCAAAGATGAGCAGAGCAAGGAGTAGGAACATGCCTATGTTAGACGCAATTTCCATGAATTTATCGCTTGGTTTGCGACCAGTAATCATTTCGTAGATAAGCATTAGGAAATAGCCACCATCGAGCACTGGGATAGGCAAGAAATTCATAAATGCAAGTGCAATAGAGATGAATGCTGTGAAACTCCAGAATATGCTCCAATTCCAAGTAGCAGGGAACATATTGCCTATAGCAACGAATCCGCCAACAGATTGAGCTCCTGCTTTGGTGAATACAAGGCGGAATTGTTTGATGTAACTAACTAAGCCCTCCCATCCTTTGGTAATACCAGCAGGGAAAGATTCGAAAAAGCTATATTCGATTTGTTTTGCTTTGAAATAAGGAGTAGGGTCTTTTATTTGCACTCCTATTTTGCCATCTTCGGTTAGAGTGATAGATGTGTGCATGAGTGAATCGGCACGCACGAAGTCGAGAGTGATAGTTTCTCCTTTATGTTGGTTGAGTTCTGTCACGATATCGCTATATGCAGGAAGAGATAGGCCATTGATGCCTACGATACTATCGTTAGGTTGTATATTTGCCATTTCGGCAGGAGTGTTTGGCGCAATGGCATCTATAACGAAAGGTACGCGTATGAATGTCAATTTTGCATCGTTGGCTGCGACGATTTGTTCGCCAAAGTCGTCAGGCAATGTGATGTTTACTTCTTCGCCATTGCGGAGTACGACGATGTTGTTTTTGCCTTCGATGACTATTTTGTTGACAATGTCGCGTTCTTGTTCGATAGTTTCGCCATTGATGGTGAGAATGCGGTCGCCATTTTGGAATCCGTTGTTGAGAGCAGTTTGGCAGTAGTCGTAACCAAGATAGGCTTCTTGTGTAGGAACATAACTTTCGCCCCAAGCATAGAGCATCATGGCATAGATGATGGCAGCTGTGATGAAGTTCATAAGCACGCCACCTGCGATGATGAACATACGTTGCCATGCTGGTTTGGCGCGGAACTCCCAAGTTTTTACTTCGGTAGAGAGCATAGATGCATCGGTGGTTTCGTCGGCCATGCCATCGATAGCGCAGTAGCCACCAAGAGGTAACCAACCAATGCCCCATTCGGTAGTTTCAGGGTATTTGCGCCAGTCGCCATCGGCAAGTTCGCTGAGAGGAGCAGGCTCCATGATAGGTTTGCCTTTTTTGTCGGTGCGAGGTACGCCGAATTCGTCAACAGATTGGCACACGTGGTCAGGTAAGTTTTTTGCAAAGAAGCGGAACTGCCATTTGCTGTTGATTTTCTTAGCGCGGAATATTGAAAAAATTGGATTGAAGAATAGGTAGAATTTGTTGACACGTACTTTGAATAGGCGAGCAAAGCCAAAGTGGCCGAGTTCGTGAACAAAAACAAGTAATGATAAAGATAGTACTAATTGTGCGAGTTTAATGAAAAATGTCTCCATTTGGTTTTTATGTTTTTTTAGATATTAAAGACAAGAGAGTGTTCTCTTGTCTTTTTTATGTGGATTAAAATATAAATTCTGAGGTGAGGATGCGGGCCTCGCGGTCGCAGGCAACATAGTCTTCGTAGGTTGGTTGCGAGATGAATGCCATGCGCGACATGACCTGTTCGATGACATCACTCATTTGGAGGAAGCCTATTTGGTCGTTGAGGAATGCTGCAACAACTACCTCGTTGGCAGCATTGAGTACGCAAGGCATATTGCCACCCTTGTTGAGAGCTTCGAACGCAAGAGCAAGGTTGCGGAAGCGAGTGGTGTCGGGTTGTTCGAAGGTGAGGCTTGTGCATTTAGCAAAGTCGAGACGTTCGAACGATGCTTGTACTCGGGTAGGGAATGTGAGTGCGTATTGTATTGGCAATCGCATATCTGGTAATCCCATTTGGGCTTTGATACTACTATCGCGGAATTGCACCATCGAGTGAATGATAGATTGAGGGTGGATG
>JAZLEE010000189.1:0-9086 GCA_045615085.1 Candidatus Aphodosoma sp.
AACTTTCAAATTTCAACTTTAAACTTTCAAATTTTTAAGCGCTATATCGTATGCCACTTTATAATGCTTAAAGAAATGTTTCCATTGTGCTTTTTTAGCATATGCTTGAGCTGCAGTTTTCACCGCTTTCATCTGTCTTGCGTCGTCTGCAATAGTCATAATATGCTCTATCTGAGCCACAATCTCATCACTTACTGCATCAAAATTATTATCACCGCGTTTCACCACTCCAACTCCCAATTCAATTCCTTGTCCTTCGGCATTCACCCAACGACCAAAGCCCGAAAGGTTTGTTGTGATTGTTGGCACTGCAAATGCCACGCTCTCCATTGGTGTATAACCCCATGGTTCATAATACGATGGGAACACTGTAAAATCAAATCCAGCAAGAAGGTCATAATACGACATATTAAACACACCATCATTGCCCATCAAATATGCTGGCACAAATATCACCTTCACACGACTATCTACCGAATTATTAAATCCATAGAAACGGACACCATTCGACACTGGATCGTTCCAAGGCTCTACCAATTGGTGTGTTGTATAGCAATCGCCCGGTTGTGTCAAGTCTTTAGCTCCAAGTTGCCATCCTGGCACAAGGATAAATGCCACCAACTGACCATTACCATTATGATTCAACTTATTCAACGCATTTATATACAAGTCTATACCTTTATTTTTATATTCGTAACGACCTGAAATTGCGCACAATTTTGCATCGTTTGACACTGGATAACCAAGCAATTCCGATGCTACTTCAAGCAATTTTGCACGCGAACGCTTAGCCAATTCTGTCAACGCCTTTCCTTTTGGTACGAAATCAAGTTCAAAACCATTAGGCGTAACTTCTGCCGAACGAATTTCGAGCAATTGAGCGCACTCATCGTCTGTAATTTCGCTCACTGTTGTAAAACAATCTGCCATGTGTGCTGCACGTTTTTCAATCGAATGTTTGCTTTCTACATTCAATTCTTGTGCCATCTGGTCGCCAAAATATCCTGGCATATAATCATATAGCGGTTTACCATTCCCAGCAATCGAACGACCAACTGTCGTTGCATGCGTAGTAAACAATGTTGCTATACGTGGTTCAAAATGGTTCAAATAGCAAAGTCCAAATCCTGTCATCCACTCATTGAAGTGTGCCACTACATTCTGACCCGCCAATTGATAGAAGTCATAGAATGCTTGCATCACCATGCCCGAAGCATAACCAAACATACTTGCTTCATCATAATCGCCATATGCGTGCAACGAATCTACTTTCGCTGTCTCCCACATCAAGGCATATATCTCATCTTTTTGTGCATATAATGGTGTGAAATCCACAAGAATAGCCAACGGACGACCTGGCACAGTCCAACGACCCACACGCACTCTAAGTCCAAATCGCTCCATCACATACTCGCCAAAACCATCCAACTCTTTTGTTGACTCAAAATAAATCGATTCTTGCTCTTTCCAAACATCTGGTCCAACAAAAACTACGTTATTCTCACCCACAAATTCCACCATCGATTGAGCGCGAGTCGACAAAACGGCGTAAATTCCACCTATTTTGTTGCAAACTTCCCAACTTGTCTCAAATATATAATTAGGTTTCATCTCTTTGGTAATAAGTATTAAATAGTAAATCGCAAAAAAATATATTTTTTTACTTCAAATTTATAATAGGTTGCAAAGTTACATAAAGATTTTTAGATATACAAGTTTTTTAACGATTATTTTAGCATTTCCAAAAGCACTTTTTTTTACAAACTTCCACTTTGCAAACTAATAATCAAACAATTAAACACTACTTATGCACCAAAATACAATAAGCCAAAAATATGTTATAAAACATGTTTTTGGCATAATCAAACAAAAAAGAGGTACAATTTCTCGTACCTCTTCTCTATTTATGCAAATTTAAGTCTTATTTGATAATACCACGTGCCGAATTGCGCACAAACAACAGTATCTCATCACGCTCAACAGTTGCTGGAAATTCCGACTCTATCTTCGCTATTGCATCCGATGTATTTAGACCCGAATTATATATCAAGCGATAGATATCTTGCACATTATTAATCTGTTCGTTCGTATAACCACGACGACGAAGTCCAATCGAATTAATACCTGCATAAGTAATCGGCTCACGTCCTACTGTCACAAACGGCGGAATATCTTTTGTCACTTTCGATCCACCTTGAATCATTGTATGTTTACCAATATGTGTAAACTGATGCACAAGCGTACCGCCACCAATAACCGCAAAATCAGCCACTTCTACTTCTCCTGCCAATTGTGTTGAGTTACTCATAATGATATTATTACCCAAAATACAATCATGCGCCACATGACAATATGCCATAATCAAGCAATTATCGCCTATTATAGTCTTACCGCGCGATGCTGTACCACGATGCACAGTCGCACATTCACGAATAGTTGTATTATTGCCAATTATAACCAACGAATCCTCACCTTTAAACTTCAAATCTTGAGGTTCTGCACCAATCACAGCTCCTGGGAATACTGTACAATTCTCACCTATTCGAGTACCGGCAAGTATCACCGCATTACTTCTAATACGCGAACCCGCACCAATAACTACGTTTTTGTCAATAGTAACAAATGGTTCAATCACCACATTATCAGCAATCTTTGCTTCTGGGTGAATATATGCTAATGGTTGTTTCATTTTAATTTAGATTTTTAGATATTAGACACAAAATGCGAGACTCTCACTTCTCATGTCTTATACCTCATGTCTATATATCTATTTATTTTTCACTATTTGCGCTGTCATTTCTGCCTCTGTCGTAATCTTACCATTCACAAAGCAATATCCTTTAATTGTTGCCAAACCACGACGTATAGGAGACGTCAACATCACTTTCATCACAATTGTATCACCTGGCACCACTTTGTTACGGAATTTCACGCCATCTATTTTCAAGAAGTATGTCGAATATGCTTTAGGATCATCTACTTGCGACAATACAAGGATACCCGCACATTGTGCCATTGCTTCTACGTGCAACACACCTGGCATCACTGGTTCTTCAGGGAAGTGACCAATAAAATGCATCTCATTAAATGTTGCATTCTTAATTGCAACAATATGGTTATCACCAACTTCCATCACTTTGTCTACCAAAAGGAATGGATAGCGGTGTGGCAACAATTCTTTGATTTGATTAATATCAAACACTGGTTTTGCCTCAAGTGGAATCACTGGAGCAAACACCTCTTGTTTGCGTATCTCTTTGCGGATTTGTTTTGCAAATGCAGTATTCACTCCATGACCAGGGCAAACGGCAATTACACGACCTTTAATCGGACGCCCTATCAATGCCAAATCGCCTATCACGTCAAGCAATTTATGACGTGCTGGTTCATTATCAAATTGCAACGGACCATTCAAATATCCCAATTCCGACACTTGCGGTGCTTCTTGACCCAAAAGTGCTGCTATTTTGTTCAATTGGTCTTGTTCTGCTTCTTGGTCATAAATCACCAATGCATTATTCAAATCTCCACCTTTAATCAAACCTGCTTCTACCAATTGTGCTATTTCGCGCACAAACACAAACGTACGACATCCAGCCACTTCAGCCTCAAAGTCTTTCATCGAATCGAGTATTGCATATTGATTACCCAACACACGCGAGTCGTAGTTCACCATTGCTTGCACCGAAAATTCTGTATCTGGCAATATTGTAATCGACGATTTGCCATCTTCCGAAGTAAACACTTTCTTCGATGTCACTTCATAGTACTCTTTTTCTGCCGATTGCTCTTCTACACCAACACCATTTATTGCCTCAATATATGCTCGTGCCGAACCATCAAGTATTGGAAATTCTGGAGCATTCACCTCAATCACACAGTTATCTATACCAGCAGCATACAACGCAGCCATACAGTGTTCTATTGTGCTCACTTTCACTTCTCCTTTCGCCAACACTGTTCCACGTTCTGTCGCAGCCACATTTTCGGCCAATGCTGGTATCTCATTTTCCGACTCCAAATCCACACGACGAACCACAATACCTGTATTTTCTGCCGATGGTTTTACTGTTAACACAACATTCAAACCTGTATGCAACCCCTTACTTTCTAAAGTAAATGGTGCTTTCAATGTCATTTGTTTTGCCATATAATTAGATTTTTTCAGATTTCAGCCACAAGACTTCTTCGATCTAACATCTCGTGTCTATAATCCAGTGTCTATATTTCTATTTAATTTTCTTTTCTAATTCTTGCACTCTACGCGACAAATCTGGCAATTGTTTTTGCAACACCGTCAATCTTCTGAATCGCATAATTGGCATCACTGGATACCCTTGCCATATTTGATTTGGTTCTTTTATATTACCTGGCACACCCGATTGTGCTCCAAATATCGATCCATCTGCAATATTGATATGACCCGATATACCCACTTGTCCGCCCAACATACAGCGTTTACCTATACATGTCGAACCTGCAATACCCGACTGAGCTGCTATCACTGTATCTTCACCAACCTCCACATTATGTGCTATTTGCACAAGATTGTCTATCTTCACTCCTCGGCGAATAATCGTTGCTCCCATCGTAGCTCTATCTATCGTTGTATTCGCTCCCAACTCCACATCGTCTTCTATCACTACATTGCCTATTTGCGGTATTTTATGATAATGACCCTCTGAATCTGGAGCATGACCAAAGCCATCACTACCAACTACTGCCCCTGCATGCAACACACAACGCTTACCCACTCTACACCCTTCATAAATCTTCACTCCTGCATAGATTACAGTATCCTCACCTATCGTCACATTATCATCTATAACCGTATTTGGATATATCTGCACATTATCTCCTACCGCCACTCCAGCTCCTATCACAACAAATGCACCGATATACACATTTTCTCCTATTTTTGCCGTCTCATCAATCTCTGCCTTAGCGCTAATACCTTGTTTTCTTGGTTTCACACTCTCCGCCAATGCTAGCAATCGCGCCAAACACTCATACGCATTATCCACACGTATCAATGTTGTAGTCAACTCCTTCTCGGCCACAAAATCCTTGTTCACCAAGCATGCCGATGCCTGTGTGGTGTACAAATATTGTGTATATTTCGGATTCGACAAAAACGTCAACGTCCCTTGACGTCCCTCTTCTATCTTCGAAAGTTCCGACACCTTCAACGTTGCATCCCCCTCCACAGTCCCTTTCAAATAATCCGCTATTTGCTGTACCGTAAATTCCATATTTATAAAAGTTAAAAGTTGAACCGAAGGTCTTTAATCCTTTAGGCGAAAAAATTATGAATTATGAATTATGAATTATGAATTATGAATTATTTAATATATTGGCATATAAAACAAATACCTCTTCTCTATCATCTCTCTCATCATATCCACGTTCATCATATCCGACGCATGCGCCACATCATCCAATCGTCCATCATTGTACATAATCATGATATTCGCACCATCAGGATTGTACGTATTACTTCTCACCACCTCTTCCACATAGAAATATCGTGCCAAACTTTCATCCACGCCAAATCTCTCCGCATATTGTCGTTTCATATTATCCGTATTGTACAACAACATATCTTCTCCGGTCACCGCCTTAAAGAATCTACGTTCTACAAACCCCAACGACAACTCTCTCAACACCACATCCTCTGCCTTTGTCCACACTTTCACAGCCGACATCACGTCAACATCATCCAACTCCACATATTTTTTCAACACATAGTCCGTCTCAAACGAACTTGCATTTACGTCATTTTCAAGAAAATATTTCAATGCAGGCGTTGCAAATAACTCCACTCCCATCTTCACCAACTCCTTCGCTCTGCTCAATATATTCACCAACATTCTCTCCGCCGCCACCGATGTCTTGTGCAAATACACTTGCCAATACATGAATCTTCTTGCCACCAAAAAGTTCTCTATCGAATAAATCCCCTTTGCCTCCACCACCAATTTATCATCCACCACATTGAGCATCTTTATTATTCGCGCCGCACCAATCGAACCCTCCATCACTCCTGTAAAGAAACAATCTCTACACAAATAATCCATCCTATCCATATCCAACTGCGACGATATCAACTCATGCAAAAACCTCTTCTCATATCTATCCATAAATATATTTATCGCCAAAGACAATCTGCCCCCCATCTCCTCATTTATCATCTCCATCATCTTCAACGACAACTCTTCATGCGACACACCATTCACTATCGTATGCTCCAACACATGCGAGAATGGTCCATGGCCAATGTCATGCAACAACATTGCAACCAACACCGCATTCTCCTCTGCCGCCGTAATCACATGCCCCTTCAATCTCAACTGCTTAACAGCCTCTCCCACCAAGTGCATCGCGCCCAACGAATGCTGGAATCTCGTATGCTGAGCCCCAGGATACACCACACTCGCCAATCCCAACTGCTTTATGCGTGTCAAGCGCTGAAATAGCGGATGTTGAACCAACTCATATATCAACTCATTTGGGATTGTTATAAATCCCAACACAGGGTCATTTATTATCTTATGCTTATTCGTCGCCGTAAACATCCTTCTATTTCTCTTTCAAATAAGCAACAACTTCAGTTCTATATTTCACCAACAAAGCCAACAACAAGCCCACAACACCACCCATCAACAAGCCAATCACATATTTAAATACCAAAGGCATACATTCAGGGATAAATGGAGTTTGAAAATTAATTGCTTCTGGTGTCAACATCGCATGTCTTTCCACATAATTCTTATGCTTCAACACTTTTATCAAATCCTCATAATAAAGTTCTTGTTCTCTTTCCGAGATAATATGATTACCCCACTCTGCGCCTAAATAACGTGGGCGTACAAAATAATCATAAGTCGAAAAACTATCCAATCGAGCCACCTCTTTTGTAAAATAATCCAAACGCTCTTGTTGGATTTTCTTGCAGCATTTATCTGCCTCTACAATATAGGCTTGATCTCTAAAGAATTGCGAAAACGCACGCTGAAACGCACCAAAATCCGACGATCCATTCAAGTGCAAAGCCAAATGTATTCTATCTGGCATCACCACATTCAACGTATCTCCATACGCAACACTTCTATCCTTATCCACAAAATCTGGCACCGAGTCCGCATTACAATCAATTATATTGTAGAACAACAAACGGTCAACTCTATCAATCAAATCTTCTGTCAAACCATATTTCTCTATCTTCACCTCATTTGGCAAAGTCATAAAATCAATCAACCCATCATGCACCACCGAACGCATACCATCAGCATACATCACATCAACATGACCTTTATACAAAGTGAATGTTGGCTTTGTCCACAACCAACCGCCCAACACGCCCAAACCAATACATGGTATAACAATCCACAAATACTGCAAACCCAAGCGAATAGCTTGCAACATCCACTCAACAAGTTTTCTAAAACCACGAGCCACAGCTCTACCACATAACAATACAAAATCAAAAAGATTCATATCTCTATTTTCCATAATACACCTAAATTATATCTAATTTTATAAATAATTTGCAAAGATACTCATTTTTGACCAATAATGCATAATTTTTTAGCACTTTTTTTACTTCTGACCACTTTTTTCCATTATAATACACCCCTATCTCTCCATTATCTCAACATATGATAAATATACTATAAATATAGGATAAATATACTATAAACATACTATAAATATACTATAACCCTACCTTTACCATTTCCCTCACACATCCAATTAGTCTAATTCGACCTATTTGACCAATCTAACCAATTAGACCAATCTCCATAACCTATAATCTAATCAAAAAGCAAAATTTGCTCAATTCAAAAAAAAATCGTATCTTTGCACGGTAATATCAAAACTAATAAACAATTAAATACTAACCGACTATGAAAAAAATTTTCCTAGCCCTAATGCTCGCTGGTAGCGTGTGTGCTTCTGCTCAAAACGCAGAAACAAAACCAGCCGAAAACAAAGAAGGTTTTCAATTCACAACTATCAAAGAAGTACCTGTTACTCCTATCAAAGACCAACACCGCTCTTCTACCTGCTGGAGCTTCTCTTCTGTTGGTCTCCTCGAAGCCGAAGTTCTCCGCCTCACTGGCAAAGAAGTCGACCTCGCCGAAATGTTCATCGTTAGCCACACTATGCAAGAGCGCGCTCGTCTCTTCGTTCGCCTCCACGGCAACGCTACTTTCGCTCCTGGCGGTGCTTTCTCTGACGCTCTTTCTGTAATGGAAAACCACGGTCTCGTTCCTCAAGACGCTATGCCTGGCATCATGTACGGTGAAGAACTCCCAGTTCACAACGAACTCGACGCTGTTGCTAAAGCCTACGTTCACGCTATCGCTAAAGGCAAATTCAACAAACTCACTCCAGTATGGACTGATGGTCCCCGTGGCATCTACGATGCATATCTCGGTGAATGCCCTACTCAAGTAACTGTCGATGGCAAAACTATGACTCCACAAGAGTATGCAAAATCGCTCAAACTCGATGCAAGCAACTACGTTTCTATCACATCATTCACTCACCACCCATTCTACACTCAATTCGCTGTAGAAATCGAAGACAACTGGCGTCACGCCCTCTCTTACAACGTAACTATCGACGAACTCCTCGAAGTTATGAACCACGCTATCAACAATGGCTACACTTTCGCTTGGGGTGCCGACGTTTCTGAAACTGGTTTCACTCGCAATGGTATCGCAGTTTGTCCTAACGAAGCTCAAGGTGCCGAACTCACTGGCTCTGACATGGCTAAATGGACTGGTATGACTTACCAAGACCAACGTGCTCAACTCACAGCTCGTCCTCTCCCAGAAATCGAAGTAACTCAAGAACTCCGTCAACTTGCATTCGACAATTGGAAAACAACCGACGACCACGGTATGCTCGTTTACGGTAAAGCTAAAGACCAAAACGGCAAAGAATACTTCATCGTTAAAAACTCTTGGGGCGACGAAGGCACTTACAAAGGCATCTGGTATGCTTCTGAAGCATTCATGAAATACAAAACTATCAACATCGTCCTCCACAAAGACGCTCTTCCAAAAGCTCTTGCTAAA
>JAZLEE010000190.1:0-8572 GCA_045615085.1 Candidatus Aphodosoma sp.
CACCTCAAACTCGAACTCACCGACGAATCGTCCGAAAACGTAATGAATGGTATTGCCTTCCGCATGGCAGAGTATAGCCAAGACCTCAAAGCCTTCAACCCGCTCGACATCGTCTATACCCTCGAAGACAACACATTCAACAACAACACAACTACCCAATTAATGATCAAAGACATCAAAAAAGTATAACAAAAATAACAAAAGCGATAACTCTGGTTATCGCTTTTATTATTTTTCTCACAATCGCAAACTGCAAATTTACTACTTACTCTTTACTAATTACTTTCTGCATTAAACAATCATTCCAAACAACCCACATTAAAAATATCAATCCATAAAACAAATATTTCGTTACTCCCCCATGCCAAAACTCAAACATATCTGGATAATCACGTACTATATAAGCAAGAAATGTCAATCGTAAGATATTAATTAAATACACACACATCAACCCCAATGGAATAAACCACATTTTATGCACAAATGGCCCTCGTGCAAAAAGCATTATCATCGCAAAAATAAACGACTGTTTAATTCCATTACACCCCCACACTATGCGCACTCCCTGTCCATTCGGATGATATATAGTCGTGTCATACAAAGTTGTAGACTGACCAAGCACTTCAAAAATCCAATGCACCACTCTAGCCAAATGATAACACACTCCAGCAAAAACTCCAGATACATCAATCCCCAGAAACGATGCCTCTAGCCCATTTTCATCACCCGACACTGTCAATTTCCAAAAGAAATTGGACGCAAACATCACTATCAAGAACAATACAATGCCCCGATACACCCCCAATTTATCCCAATATTCTTTTAATTTGAAATTTGTCATTATTCTCAGATCAACACTTTAACCCCGACTAGTAATTACACTCGGCACTAGCAACTAAATAGAAACTCTTGCATACGGTGCCAAATCTACTGCACAAAAATCTCCATCGAGATATTTGAAATGCCCCGTAATTGCCACCATCGCGGCATTATCGGTCGTAAACGAAAATTTAGGGATATATACCTCAACCTTATGGCGACGACCATAATCGACAAATGCCTCGCGCAAACCCGAGTTGGCTGATACGCCTCCTGCCACCGCAAGATGCTTAACCCCAGTCTCTTTCATGGCTTTATGCACTTTGTCCATCAGGATGTCTATCACTGTTTTTTGCAACGATGCGCATAGGTCATATAGATGATTTTGCACAAAATCTGGGTCCTCTTTTTGCGCATCGCGTAACGTGTAAAGAAACGAAGTCTTCAATCCACTAAAACTATAGTCGAATCCCTTGATGTGTGGTTTGGAAAATGCAAATGCCTTAGGGTCACCCATCTTGGCATATTTATCAACGTATGGTCCGCCTGGATATGGCAATCCCATTACTTTAGCACACTTGTCAAACGCTTCGCCTGCGGCATCGTCGATAGTCTGGCCCAAAACTTGCATATCTTTGTAGGAATTGACAAGTATAATCTGCGAATTTCCCCCCGACACCAATAGGCAAAGGAATGGAAACTCTGGCAAATGTGGCTCTACGTCAGGCTCTTGAACAAAATGTGCCAACACGTGAGCCTGCAAGTGGTTCACATCTATCATTGGTATGTCAAGCCCCAAGGCAAAACCTTTGGCAAACGAAGTACCTACCAACAACGAACCCATGAGTCCCGGACCACGAGTAAATGCCACGGCACTAATATCTTCGCGAGCTATACCGGCTTTTTTCAATGCGGCATCTACCACCGGAATTATGTTCTGCTGATGCGCACGCGATGCCAATTCAGGCACTACTCCACCATACATCTCATGCACAGCCTGACCTGCTGTGACATTCGACAACAACACGCCATCACGCAAAACTGACGCCGAAGTATCATCGCATGACGACTCTATTCCTAAAATTACTACACTCATAAATTTCAAAAAAATATAATTCTCTCAAAATTTTCCGCTTTTTACGAAAAATTATGAATTATGAACTATGAATTATGAATTAAATTAATTATCTTTGCAAATTAAAGTACAAAGTTATAAAAAAATCTACAAAAATAACGCTAATTGTAATCACAACTTTACTGGTTTTGTTGATTACTCCGTTTATCTTATTGACAAACAATAAGATACAAAATTTCGTTGTTGACAAAATTGCAGAATACTTAGAAGAAAAAACTGGAGCTGAAATTGAAATCGAACATGTCGCAATGAATTTTTTCAATAATTTCACTCTACAATCGATAGAAGCATCTGATTTAGATGGCAAAAAAATGCTCTCTATTGATAATCTTAATGCCAAAATCGACCTAATATCACTACTCAAAGGCAATATTCACATCGAATCGATAACTGCCGACAACCTCGATGCGTGTCTATACACTAATCCCGACGGCTCACTTAATATTCAATTCCTTATCGATGCCTTCGCGCCAAAAGAAAAGCGCGAAACTCCAAACCTCCTATTCCCCCTTATCACGCTCAATAATGCCTCGTTCCGTTACAACAACGAGTCGAACTCTACGCAGCAACTAAAAAATTGGCAATTCGATGCCAACAATATTGCTGTGGATAGCCTATACACTCAAATCCAATTCTCTCTACTCGAGCAATCTAATCTCGATGCTAATATCAATTATCTGAGATTCAAAGAAAAATCAGGGTTCACCCTCAATCACCTCAGCACATACGTGGAGATTACCGACTCTACGTTCATCATCCCTTATGCGATAATTGATTTGCCTCACTCCAATGTGACAACCGACTCTACTGTGATACAAGTGGCTCGCACCGACGATAGCAAAATTGATTGGTCTAATACTAATTTCAAATTCAATATTGCTCAAGCCAAAATCAAACCGTCGGACTTGAAGCATTTTGTGCCTGAATTGGAAAAACTGACCAAAGAGGCTTCTATCGCTGCCAAAATCGATGGTTCGCTCGATGATATTAAGGCTACAAACCTACGCGCATCCTATGGCAAAACGCTGTCGGTGAGCGCAAACGTGCATGCTACGGGTCTGCCCGACATAAAAAATACCTACTTCAAAGGTGCGATAAACCACATCCGCTTCGACAAGGCTTCGCTCCAAGACCTAATTGCAAATATATCAAAACAACCTTTCGTCCTACCCGACGAAATAAAGAATTTGGGCACATGCCAATACTCGGGCGATATATCTGGCAGCACGTCCAATCTTGTCCTATATGGCAATCTCAACACCGACATTGGCAACATCAAAACCGACGTAAACCTCAAAATTCGCGACAATTTCAACCAATTCATCATCAATGGTCGCATAAATTCCAAAAATCTTCTTTTGGCTAAGCTAGTGCCTCACTCTGGCTTAGGCAACATATCTTTCAACTCTAATTCTCAAATCTACCTAAGCACTAAGGCTCCTTTCTCTGCTCAATCAAAAATCAACATCAACCATTTCCAATTCAACAACTACAATTACGAGAATATTTCAATCGATGGCGAATTCAATCCTTCGCTATTCTCGGGCCAATTCCTTCTCGATGACCCTAATGGTTATTTATATTTCAATGGTACTGTGTCTGAAGTCGATGACTTCAAGCATTTTGACTTTACTGCAAAAATCGACCACCTAAATCTCAACAAACTTAATATAATCGATACCCGCCCTAATTTGACTATTTCGGTCAGCACTCAATCCGACTTCTCGGGCGATAGATGGGCTACTATGGCTGGGTATGTCAATATTGACTCACTCTCGCTGGTCAATACCGAAAAGTCGTATTTCTTGAATAGACTATCCCTCAAAGCCAAAAATGACTCTCTTACTGCGGCG
Organism: Candidatus Aphodosoma sp.; assembly: GCA_045615085.1. GTDB lineage: Bacteria > Bacteroidota > Bacteroidia > Bacteroidales > Paludibacteraceae > Aphodosoma. The sequence goes on from JAZLEE010000190.1 coordinate 3,808, forward strand.
TCCATCGAGTCAGACATAATCAATGGTGGCATCTCTGGCAAATATACTATCTCTGCCTTGGCTAATAATTTGGTGTCAATTATGGCAAAATCAATGCCTATACTTGATAGATATACAAAAAAAGCTAAGGCTGAAAACGATATCACTTGTATATTGGAAATAGAGTCACTCAAACCTCTACTCCAAACAGTGGAAGTGCCTTGGTACACAACCGACAAAACATCAATATACGCTCACCTCAACTCTATCAAAAACGAACTTGAGGCTGAGGTGTACATCCCTAATATCTCAAATGGGAAAATAAATGTTGATAGTATCAACTTATATGTCAATAATATAAACGACGATAATATCTCGCTCAATCTCTCTGCTGCTACCGACTTGAAGAAAAGTCACCTAAATGCGGCCTTGAATATCAATGCTTTTGCCGATACCGTAACAACAACGCTCAATTGGGATAATAACAACTTAGAGAAACTATTTGCAGGCGAATTCATTGCTCAAACGGCGTTAGAATCTACCGAAAATTCAGAGTCGGTGGTATTAAACACTACTATTCTCCCAACCGAACTAATACTACAAAATAAGTCGTGGATTATTGACGAAAGTAATATCTGGAGCGACCTCTCTAAAGTGATTATCGACAAATTCAAAATCTACAGCAATGACAATCAGTTGATTGCTATAGATGGCATAGCTTCTAGCTCGCCCAACGAGGTCATCAACATCCAACTTAAAGATATATCTCTCGACTATATCGACGAGCTCCTTCCCGAAGAGACTGCTATCTCGTTTGGCGGTATCGTAAACGGAAATGCCACTATTGCCAACACTTTGGTATTGCCAGAAATCAATGCCGATGTCGTTTCAAAAAACTTCAAGTTCGACAACTCTTATTTCGGCACGGCGATTGCATCTTGCAATTTCGACCACAATACAACAAGCCTTCAATTCAATGGCGTAGTGGTGGCCGACAATAATGACACAACTGCATTGCTTGGTGGTAATTATTTTATCCCTAACGACTCATTAGACCTAAAAGGTAAGGCTTATGGCATTGATGTATCGTTTATCGACTATTACCTTGCCGAAATATTTGGTCGTGTCAAAGGTAATGCTTGGGGCGATGTGCACATTCATGGCTATACCAAAAAGAAAGAGGTTGCCGTAGATGTGGCTGCCTATGCCGAAAATGCGTCTATATATGTCGACTTCCTAAAAACTGCATTCTACTTCTCCGACTCAATCTTTGTGGACAAAAATTCTATCAATTTTGGGCACATTGATGTGCACGATGCCGAAGGTCATACTGGATATATTGAGGGGGAAATCAAACATAATTATTTTGAAGATGTTAATCTTGACTTGAACATCAACGTAAATAATATCCTCGTGATGAACACTACACGAGAAGATATGGAAAGTTTCTACGGAAAGGTATATGGCACTGGTAATGCCCGAATCTATGGCGACGAAAATGAAATCAAAATATCTTGTAATGCCCGTAGCGACAAGGGTACAAATGTAGTTATCCCTATCGACAACTACTATGCAAGCGAAAATTCTTTTATCATCTTCCAAGATCTAAGCACAATCACCGAGACCGAAACAAAAGAAGAATCGGAAGAGGTTGCCGAAACTAATATCGTGCTCGACCTTATGCTCGAAATTACACCTGATGCTCACCTCGACCTTATTATCGACTCTAAGGCTGGCGATATGCTTAGCGGTAATGGTTTAGGTAATCTTCGCGTTACCTACGACATCAATGCCGATGATATGAAGATATATGGTAATGTGCAAATTGAGCAAGGCAAATATCTCTTCACTTTCCAAAATGTTCTCCGTAAAGAGTTTTATGTCAAAGAAGGTAGCTCGCTCACTTGGACTGGCGACCCTCTCGGTGCCGACCTCTATATTGATGCATACTATCAGTTAACTGCCGATTTAGCTGAAATTCTCGACGAGGCTGTATTATCTAACACCTCTCGCACCAGTGTGCCCGTACAATGCTTACTCAACCTTACAGGGCTACTAACTCAACCTAATATCAAATTCGACCTTAACTTGCCTAATTCGGAAGAAGAGCTTAATAGGGCTCTGCAAAATACTGTGAATACCGACGAATTGATGAACCGCCAAATTATTGCCCTACTCATCCTCGGCAAATTCATACCTCCAGAGAACCTCCAAAATAGCAATATCTTTACTCAAAACGAATTATACTCTGTTGTATCCTCTACTCTATCTGCCCAACTCAACAACTGGGCGTCGCAGATATTCGACAATTGGGGCTTTGGTGTAAACTTCCGCACTACTGGCGAAGGGGACACTCGCACCAATGAATACGAGTTCAACTTCGTTTATACCCCAACTAACCGTATCAGCATAAATGGTAATTTAGGCTATCGCGATGACGCCCTATCCTCTACTCCATTTATCGGCGACTTCGACTTTGAATACAAACTCAACCAATCTGGTAAGCTTCGCGCAAAAGCCTATACTCACACCAATGACTACCGTGAGTTCAAGAAAGGGCTTACAACTCAAGGCATTGGTATCGTGTACTCTGAGAATTTTAATAATTTGAAGGAATTATGGGAAAGTTGGCAAGATAATCTTGCCCAGACAAAAAAAGAGCGTATTGAGCGCAAAGAACAACGCAAAATACGCAAAGAAATCCGTAAAGAAGAAAAAGAAAAGAATAAATCGAATAAGAACCTATCTGAAAATAATAGCAAAGACTAAACGCCTACCTATCTTCTCATTTAGTTTCTCTATAAGCTCAGTGCGCTGCATAAATAGGTCATTGCGCAATACTGCCGATTTTATACGTAACTTCAAAGCTCCATCCTCAAACACTTCATTCTCACTATAGCGCGACATTGCAGGACCTAACATCTCTCTCCAAACCTTTACCACTAATATAGCATCCAAACCCTCCATCGACTTTGGACCGACCACCTTACGAAGACTAGTATTTAACACATCCCCAATACTCACAACTTTCTTAAAATAAGCCATAACACATTTATTATATTTACACCGCAAATATACAAATAAAAAATCAAATACCACCATGAAATACAACAAAAAATTCATGCTCGAAGCCATCCGAATCGCCAACGAAAACATCCAAAACCAAGGCGGACCATTCGGAGCCGTAATAGTCAAAGATGGCGAAATTATAGCCGCATCAGGCAACACCGTAACTCTCGACAACGACCCAACAGCCCATGCCGAAGTCAACACCATCCGCAAAGCATGCAAACAACTCGGCACATTCAACCTCCAAGGCTGCGAAATCTACTCCTCTTGCGAGCCATGCCCAATGTGCCTCAGCGCAATCTACTGGGCACACATCGACAAACTCTACTACGCCACAACAAAAGACGACGCAGCATCCATCGGATTCGACGACTCATTCATCTATCACGAACTAACCCTCACCCCATCCCAACGCCGCATCCAAGCCGAACAACACGACCGCGACATCGCCCTCGAACCATTCAACACCTGGCGCAACAAAACCAACAAAACAGAATACTAACACAACAACAAATGGAGACACCACAAACGGTATCTCCATTTTTTCACACACTCTCCCCCTGTTCATAGGGGGAACCGACGTAGGAGTGAGTGCAGATCCAAGCTTGCTTGAGATATGCCGAGCGACAAGGAGGTCGCCGAAAGGCAATGTCCGTAGACCGAGGGGGTTCACTCCTCATCCCCAAAAAGATACTCCCTCACAATTCTCTCAATAGCAGCTTCACCCTCATCTTTCCCTCTTATACCAAGAGTACGATATATCGCCGATTTTCGCTGATAATAGTAGTTAGGTGTAATATTCAGCACCTACATACAAATCGAGTCAGCCGAAGATTCATAAACAACCATATTTTTCTATTAAAATCACTGTTTTCGTGCTATAAATCATGCCTTTTTTAAGCACTAAAATCACTTAACTTGCTATGAATCAACAGACGTACCTCAAAAAAATACAATCTCAAATTTGCGTATTGCGCCTTGCGCCTTGCAGTTTGCTATCTGCAAATTACAATAAAAGCACAATAAATCAACCGATTAACAAAAGTTAACGCAAAACGCAAACTGCAAAAATTTGTGAGATTTGTGGGAGAAAAAAAACTCCGAAAAAGTAAAATCTGTGTCATCTGTGGGAGATAAAAATAATTCCGTACAAAAAAAATACACACTCTCAGTGTGTATTCAATCCATAAAATTCCTAAATTTAAATATACTATACAGCAACCTGCAAGCAACCCTCTCCCTACCTCAAAAATACACACTCTCAGTGTGTACTCATTTAAGTCGACTGAGATGTCGCCCAACTTGGCACTAGCTAGTGCAATAGACAAAAAGAGGCTGTGTCAAAATGAAATTTTTGGCTCAGCCTCTTTTAGATATGTCAGAATTCTTGCGATAAGCGAAAGCAAAAGAAGTTTTACTTGTTTTGATGAGCGAAGCAAGAATCTAAAAAATACCTAAAGTGCAAGGCATTAGAATTTAAACAGAAAAGAGTGTACTGAAATACATGACTGAAGCTTAATATTGAGAACAACGCAGCAATTTGGGTATTATGACACATCGTCAGGACAGGACATAAAAAAAAAGAGAGTCTATTCTTTCGAATAAACTCTCTTGAAAAACGGCGGCGACCTACTCTCCCACGATGCAACGCAGTACCATCGGCGCGAGTGGGCTTAACTTCTCTGTTCGGAATGGGAAGAGGTGGAACCCCACTGCT
>JAZLEE010000191.1:0-2281 GCA_045615085.1 Candidatus Aphodosoma sp.
CGACCTTAGCGACGACGAAATCTTAGCTAAACTCAAAGAACATAGCACTGAAGTATTTGCTGCTGTTCTTAGCTATATGTATCCTGAAATGACTTCTGAAGAATACAAAAAAGTAGTCATCAAAGTCTACTCTTATGGTCCTAACAAGAACTATTCATTCACTTTTGATGTTACCGACAAAGGTACATTTGTCTATGCTGAAGACTCTCTCGTCGAGTTATAATCATCCAAAGTTGTAAGATAAATAATAAAAAAGGCTGGCTCAGTGAATGAGTCAGCCTTTTTATATTTGTGTTCTGTTATCTGGAGATTTTTGCGATAAGCGAGAGCAATAGAGTTTACTTTAATTGCCGAGCGAAGCAAAAATCACGAACGTAGTGAGTAATCTGTTATCTGTAATCTACCTGCGTTCTTTCGCAAGTTAATCAATGCATAACGCATGCGCCCTAATGCTGTATTTATCGAAATATTCTCTAAATCAGCAATTTCTTTGAATGATAGGTCTTGATAATAACGCATCATCACTATGCGACGTTGGTCGTCTGGCAATATATCCACCAAGTGCTCTATATCACGAAAAACCTCCTCTCGCTCAATAGCTTCTTGAGGCGAACTATCACACAAATCTGCATCATTGAATATATCTATCTCGGCGTAGTCGTCGTTTGAAATCATTTTTTCGGAAGCTAAGTTGCGATAATAATCAATAGCCTTATTATGGGCTATACGCATCAACCAGCCAACAAACTTATTGCCAGCATCATAGTAACGACCCTGCTTGAGAGTTGTTATCACTTTTATAAATGTTTCTTGGAAAATATCGTCGGCTACACTATCTTCGTGTACCAAATTGAAGATGTAGGTATATACCTTATCTTTATGACGCATCAAGAGAACCTCAAATGCACCATTATCGCCATCTGCGAAACGACGAACCAAATCCTCGTCGGTCAAAGCAAATCTTATTTCTTCCATTATTTTCAAAGTATTATATCCGACACAACACAAGCAAATCACTTTGCATTCAAAAAGTTGTGTCACTAATTAAACAATGGTAGAAATTTTCTTATAGGCGATGTTTTTTATGTTTTGAAATATAATGTCTATCAACGAATGCGATTTGACGATGCAAAATTAAGAATAATATCTTATACTACCAAATTTTTTGATGTTTTTTTGTTCTACCGTTGTAAAATCAACTATTTTTTTGTAACTTTGCCAATCTCTATACACTACACACTATACACTAATATTCACTGATATGGCAAATATATTATTGATAGAAACTTCGGCTGAGATATGCAGCGTTGCTGTTGAATGCGATGGCAAAATAATCGACCTACAAATGAGTGACAATGCAATGCAACATGCCACTCACCTACCTCTATATGTAGAATCGGCAATGAAACTTTTGAGAGAAAAAAGCATCAAACTCGATGCTGTTGCCGTTAGTGCCGGACCTGGTTCGTACACTGGTTTGCGTATCGGGGTATCCACTGCCAAAGGTATTTGCTATGCCCTCGGTTGCCAACTCATAGCCCTCGACTCTCTAAAGATTATGGCTGTTGGATTCAAACAACACAACCAAGCGAATACTATTATCTGCCCAGTTATCGATGCTCGTCGCATGGAGATATACACAGCCATGTATGATTCCAACCTCAACGAAATATCGCCTGCCGAGGCTAAGATTATCGACGAAAATAGCTATGCCGACATCAATCAACCTATCTGTTTCTGTGGTAGTGGTGCCGAAAAAATGTCGAAGGTGATAACTAATCCTAATGCTCAATTCGACATTACTCTTAAGCCTACTGCCAACATGATGGTGGAACTTGCCGAAGAGGCATACCGCAATGGCAAATTCGAGGATGTGGCATACTACGAACCTTTCTATCTCAAAGAATTCTACACTCCTCAGAAATAATTTACTGATAATAGATATCAACTAATGAAAGAACTTATTCTCCCTGAATACGGACGCAATATACAAAATATGGTAGAAATAGCCATGACTATTGAGGATCGAGCTGAACGCAACCGTTGTGCTCGCAGCATCATCAATTGCATGGGCAATCTATTCCCTTATCTTCGCGATAATGAGGCTTTTCAACACAAATTGTGGGACCACCTCGCACTGATGTCTAATTTCGAATTGGATATCGACTACCCTTTCGAAATTACTCCTGCCGAAGATATCCACCCTACGCCCGACGCTATTCCTCTGCCTAAAAACCAAATACGCGAACGACACTACGGACGTTTTATCGATATATTCATC
>JAZLEE010000192.1:0-21230 GCA_045615085.1 Candidatus Aphodosoma sp.
AGTGTAGTAAGTGCCATCTACCTCATTTTGCCAAGCCACCACCAATTTATATTTCACTGTGTCATTAGCCACCAACACACCACCTTGACGACTCCATGCTGTAGAGCCATACATTGCTCCACGGTCGAGAGCAACTACTTGCGACATGTCAATTGCTTTACCTGGCTCTATAGCTACCGATGTAGGTGCAAGGAATACGCGAGCAAAGTCCTCATTTTCCTTACCTTCCGATTTCCAATCATAGTCGATATAGTAAGCCCCTGGCTCAAATTCTATCAAGCGATAGGCATATATATATTGAGTCACATAGGTATAACCAGCATTGCGCACATAGTTGTAACTTACGGCATATGAGTCTTGTGTGCTATGTACATATAGAGCCGAGTCGCCACTATTTACCGCTTCATCATTAGGACCTACGATGAATTTATTATTGCCCCAGTCGAGGATAGTCCATCCGTTATTATCGGCTTTTGTTTCGAATCCTGGAGTATAAGGAGCAGTCACTGCCTCTTTTTCGGTAGTGAAGGTGATTTCTCTCCATTGCGACATATCATTGTTGTCGCACAAAGTACGGATAGCGAATGTGTAGGTTGTCTCTGGCAATAAGTTGTTGATAGAGAATTGAGAATTTTCTGTTATCTCTATTGTGCCAGTTGTTACCTCTACTTTGTTGTTTGTATTTTGTACTCTATATTCGTAATTAGTCGATTCGTTTTGCGAATCCCATGCGAGAGTAGCACTCACGTCATCGATTGCTGCCACGTGTAGGTTGGCTACAGGCAAGCAAGTAGCTTCGCGTATCATGAGATTGTCGATTGCAAACGGAGGTGTAGCACCATCGGCGTTATTGTTATGCCAAGATACTACAAGGTTGTAGAATGTAGGTTCGCTTATTGAGAATTCCACCACTTGATGTTTCCACATAGGTTGCTCGTTGAGGTGGATTCCGCCATCAATAGCCACACATCCTGTAGGCACATATGCTTGAGCTGCAATAGCCACACCAGCCTCTATTTTTTGTGCTGTAGGCACAAGATATACACGGCCATAGTCGCGAGTGTCTTCACCAGCGCAACGCCAGTCGAACTCACAGATATATTCTCCCGCTTCGAGGCGAATAGGACGATATGCGTGCACATCCGATGCATATCCAAAGTAGTAGAAATAGTCCGAATCGTTGTGTGACACATATAAAGCCTTATTGCCCGAGTGCACAGCCATAGTATCCGAGCCTACTACTAATTTGTTTATTTGTGAACCATTGACCAAAGTCCAATTATCGGCTTCGCTATCTTCGAAATCTACACTGTAAGGCAACACTGGTGGTAATGCCAAAGTGCGGAATCTAAAGTCAACCCAATCAGAATAGAGAGTGTCGCTACAAAGTGTGCGGATAGAGAGGGTATAATTTGTACTTGGCGCTAAGTCGGATGTTGAAAGTTGAGCATTAGATACAGAACCACTATCAACAATTTGTTCGCCATTGTCTGCAAGTTGCAATCTATATTCAAAGTTTGTTACATCTTCAATTTGAGACCATGCGAAAGATGCTGATGTATCTGATATAGATTCTATATTGATATTTTCAGGAACGAAGCATGTGGCTTTTGATTCAATTTTTATATTGTCGAGTGCGCAGTAAGCGTAATAAGTAGGACCCGACGACCACTCTTCGTGGAAGTTGCACCATTTGAATACTAAGTAGCCATTGTTGTATTCTGCAGGGAGCGATTCAAATGATTCGCGTACGGTAACGAATCCGTTAGTTGAGCCATAAGCATTTATCTGTTTGAATGTGAGCACATCGTTGAGGTCGGTCATCACACCAAGAATCAAGTCGGCAGTCACTCCATCATGCTCTTCGCTATAGTAATCGAATAAGAGTTTTAATTCCGATATTGGAGTATCGAAACGAGGTAATGCCACATATAGTTCGCGGTATTTAGCCAACGACATCAACATACCCTTTTCTCCACGATTAGCATAACGGCCTAAACCCAATAGGATATTAGTTGATTGAGTTGTAGCCACCGAAGCAGGATTATTATTCTTGTCAGTTCCCATGGTGATGAAACATGATTGAGCAATGTCGGTATAATCTTCGAAAGTTTCAATCCATGGTGTAGCAGTTCCATCGAGGCAGTTGGTGCGGAATGTCAACGGACCTACCCACGGACTCTTCTTGTCTTCCGAGCAAACTGACCGAACGTAAAGCTCGTAGTATGTACGAGGAGACAAATTAGAGATGGTGAGTGTTGAGTTAGAAGTTAGGAGTGAAGAACTTCCTGTTATCTGTTCGTTGTTATCTGTATTATCTAATTTGTATTCGATTGTGGTTGCTCCACGTGGGTCGATTCTGAATTCGGCAGACTTGTCGGTGATATTTACCACTTCAATCTCTTTGGCAGGTTCGATACAAGCAGGTATCTCTTCGATTAGAATATTGTCGATAGCACAACTGCGGTTGTTGATAGGTCCAGGACCATAGCAGAATGCTATGTGAGCATTAGCTTTCGTTTCTGGAATAGAATCGAAGTAGTAGTAAACGCGAGTACTATCGGCCTTCATAGGCAACACCAATAATGTATCGAATGTAGCAATATCGTTGACATTGTCAATTACACCAAGTACAAGATTAGTATTCCAGCGAATATCGGCAGTTTCGTTGCGATAGTCGAATGAAATACGCAATTGGTTGGTAGGCACTTCGAATGTAGGCATAATTACGCACAAAGGTTCAGTTGCCGACATTGTTAGTTCTAATGCCTGTTTGCCTCCCATCACAAATAGTGCTTTGTCAAGTGACACTGAAGGGAATTCGGCCTTATTATTGATGTATGAGAAACACAAATCGCTTATATATTCTGCTCCTTCCATACCTTCGGCATAAGGCAATGGCATCACTTCGCGGCAAAGGGTGCGTACGCCACCAGCATAAACGACAATGCTTTCATCTACATCAGAGCATAGTGCAGTGACGTAGAAATCGTAGTATTGTGAAGGTTGAAGGTTAGATATTTGGCAATTGAAATTTGTGAGTTTAGTGTTACTTGTGTTTTTGGCTATAGTATCTACTGCTAATTTGCCATCGGCAGTATAGGCTTGTACGCGCCATTGATTTTCTGTGCCATTCACAACCCACGAAACTTTGACCGATGACGAAGTAATGTTCGACACCGTAGCTTCGCTGACATTAGGGCACACTACTGCGCGCTCTATACGGAGGTTATCGAAATAGAAGTCTACATCATTAGGCACTACGATAGCCACATATCTTGCATTTCGTATTTCTGCAAAGTCGTCGTTCGAGAGCAACGAGAAGAATGAGAAGAACTGAGTCCAAGTTGTGCGTTCATGTATAGTTATGGTAGTCACAGGCTCAAATGTCTCAAGGCTATTTGGGTCAGTCATCACACCTACGGCAAATGATACTTTACGGCCTAATGCATAAGCCCATCCTGTAAGCATATATTCTTCGAGCGATTCTACCTCGAGTTCAGGTGAGATGAGTGTTATACCATTAGCACGATAGCCTGCATTGCCTGCATATTGAGTGTTGGTAGATTTTTCTCCCGAGCCTGAACCAATTATACTCCAGCAGTCGAAATTGTCGGTAGGAGCACCTTCGAATGTTTCAACCAAAGGTAATGCTACAGGCAAACAACGAGTCTCAAATGAATCTACTCTCATCCAATCGCTTTTATATTCGCCACATGCACCACGTACCGAGAAGTAGTATTTTCTATTAGGTTGTAAACCGCTGATTGTATATTCAGTACCAGATACTTTTACTGTGTGATTGTAAATATTGGCTTCATCACTCACTGGGTTGAATGGCACATCAGACACTGCAATACGAATACTATCCGAGAGTGTCACTACATTAATCATAGCTCTATCGTTTGTAGTGCGCGATACCGACATCGATGCTGGCATCACACAGTTGCTCACTCTGAGACGTATATTGTCGAGTGCAGCTTTTTCGTAGTAATCAGGGTTCACAAGGTGAATACCTACAAAGTATCTACCATCTTGAGGCACCTCAAATGCGCCTAAGACTTGAGTCCACATACCATCTACTTGTACATCGCGCGCTATATATGTACTCATACTATCTGCTGTAGGAGCATTGCCATAGGCAAGTGATACTTTAGTTGGGATAGTTGTAGTGGCACTACCATGTCGTGCCATCACTGATAATTCGTAGTTCTCACCAGCCACAAGGTCCACGTAGGCAAATATCCAGTTGTCGCTATTGTATTCTGTGGCAAATGCATAGCGTGTACCAGCATAAGGCGTAATTGTGTACCACACATTGTCGAAGTTATAGTCAATTTCGTCGTAAGTGGCATAGGCCTTTAGTTCGCGACTTGTTGACACATTATATTCTTGCAAATAGCAACCAAGGATAGTAGCATTCAACGCATAATCTTCAAATCCCTCTACCCATTCTTGAGTTTTATTCACTACGATAGGTTCACATAATGTAGTCACTTCAATTGGTTCTTCTGTCCATTCACCTCGTGCATCACCACATACTCGGCGTGCATAAACTTTGTATGTAGTAGAAGGTTGGAGGTTAGTGATGGTAAGGCGACCGTTTGCTTGGTTATTGCTTTGTGCGATAGTTCCATCGTTAGGCAAGAAATTGCCTATGCCGTACGACACTTCCCATTCGGTTACACCTTCGTCTTCTATTTTGAGCGTTACCTCGTTATGTAATCTGCCTACTATACCAAATTTGCGTACCTCGTCGCACATTGGGATAGGTTTGATTTCGATGTCGTCGATAAACGTAGCAGTACCACTTTCCGACACACCTTCAAATATGATATATTTCAATCCACTCTCGGTAATATCAGCACGATACTTGTAGAATCCAATCTCATCTTCGTAAGGTTCTACTATTTTATTGCTTTTTATGTATATCAACTCACGAGCACCTTCGGTTGAAGGTGTGTCATTTATCCATATACGCACACCCTCTTTTTGACGTATTGGAGAAGCCGCATTTCTATAGTGCCAATATGTAAGGCGATATCCACCTTCGCCCAAATCAAGTTGTGGTGTTACTAATATGTGGCTATAACCTTCTGGTTTATTGTAGAGTTGTGCTGAAGCAGCACCACTGTGTATGTAAGATGTAAGTTGTACATTGCGACCCCAACCTTGAGCTGTTGAGTCGAGCACATCGGCAGATGCAATTTGCCATTGCGACCAGCATTTAGGAGGGAACATTTCGCTTTCGAATCCTTCAATAAATGGGAAGTCTGTTACTTCCTCACATAGTGTCATGAATGAGAATACGAAGTCTACAGCTTCGCCCATATCTGTGCCACCACAGTAGGCGCGTGCTGTACCATTTACGGTATATTGTGTAGCAGGCTCCAAACCATCAATTTCGCATTGTGGTTGGTCCACTGTATCGGTGTAGTGTTTGCCATTGATTGTGTAGTCTACAATCCATTGCGATTCATCTACAGCCTTGGTCCAACCCAAAATTCCGCTATGTGTAGTTTCTCCAATCCATTTTATATCTTTTATTTTACGGCAAGTAGGGGCAAGAAATACTTCTATATCATCGAGATACATAATTTTTACATATCCCGCTACTGCTTCAAGCAAGATGTAGGTAGTGCCTTGAAGAGGAATATTATATTCGTATTTATACCAACCTGAAGAGGCAACTTTATCGGCATAGTTGATATTATTGCATAGTGTGTCGAGGCAAGTAGCACCCACTAAGTCAGGACGATTGTTTAGCCATACGATAATAGAGTCAGAGCCAGTCATCGACTCGCGATAGAACCAAAAACGTAGGTCGTATTTACCTGCGCGGTCAATTTCTATGGCTTGTGTAGTGAGTAGAGTACGTATGCCTGCGTATGATCTGCGAGCAGCTAAAGCAGCTCCAGCCGAATGGGTTTTCGATGATGAGGTGTACCATGCAGCATCTCCATAGTTGTATTTGCCTGTGTTGTCGCTGCCTACGATTTGTTTTGATATCCAGCAAGTAGGTATACTGCCTGTGGCAAATTGTTCGATGAATATTGGTTCGCGAGGCACACACATAGTGCGAGCTTCGATAGAGTTTGACCATTCACCACGTTCGGCACCACAAGCAGAGCGGATGCGAAGTGAGTATTGAGCATTTGGAGCGAGATTTGTCACTACAAATGGTTTGGTCGATGAGGTTTGGTAAGAGATAGCACCACTTGCATTGGTAATCTCTACCTCATAGGCATCTGCTATCTGATATTCTTGCCAATCAATAGTGATTGAGGCATCCGACGAAGTTATATATCGTAGGTTGTGTATATACATGCAAGTTGGAGCATCTGTCACTTCTATGTCATCTACATATAGCGTTGCCACAACACCTGCATCAAGAGCAATGGCTAAGGCAGCGTGGTCTGAAGCTGAGTAACCAAGCGAAGTAATTGTTGGACGGCGATATTCTATCCAAGTATTATCCTCGCGGATAGTATCACGCCATAGCACCTCAAACGTTTCTGGCATAGATGGTTCGGTCATGATACCAAATGAGAATACTGTACCTTTAGCCGCATATAGTTTCATGCGAACATCAAGGTCATTAGCCGCATGGTTGAGTATAGGTGTAGTCACAAAAGCACCATTTGATGTTGTGGCAGTGAGGCATAGTGCATTGCCCACATTGGTATAGGCAGTTTTGTTTTGTACTATTGCTCCTTTTGGGTTATTTCGGTCGACAGTCCAACATTCAGGCAATTCTGTAGCCACATCGTCAAATGTAGCACTCCATGGCATTGGCATTTGTTCGCACATGGTAGTGAATTTGATTGGCTCTGACTCTTGGCTATAACCACGACCTACACCACAATAAGATTGAAGCACAGCTTCGTATGAACGATTTGGCTCAAGATTTTCTATTTCGTATATCATCTCCTCTGCATCAAATAGGGTGGTGTCTGTCGTTTTCGTTTTGGTGTCATATATCATCAAACGATATTGTTCTGGTTGACCACCAATACCCGACAAACTCCATACCAACATAGCTGAGCGTTCGGTAACCGATAGTAGATTCATGTTTTGTGGATAAGAGCAAAGAGGAATATCTTCCACTATCACATTGTCGAGATAGTGAAAAGCATCGCCACTACCTGCATTCGATGTAGATTGAAACACGATGCAACAATTGGTTTGCCCTGTAAATGCCGCGAGTGAATATTCGCGTTCAGTCCAGTCGTATGCTTGTAGGTTAGACTCGAGGAGATTTCCGTTGGTAGCACCTCCATCTACCGAGAGATATACCGACAAATCGCCTCCCGTAGGGTTACGGAATTTGAAACGTAGAACTTGTTCGGTAGTGAGGGCGAAAGAGTAGGTTTTGAGTTTGGATATTTCGCCACTGCGTGAGGTGTATGAGTTGAAGCGTAGACACTTACCATCCCCGCCATACCCTGGTGCATAATATTGCCAGTTGTACATAGGGTTCGATAGTGTGTGGTCTGAATTGCTCCAACCTACTGGGATTGCAATAGTGAGCGAATCGAAATCTTCACGGATTATGTCACGACTTTGCGCCATGCCAAATTGCGCAAATACAGTTACGAAAATAGAGATAAATAGAGCTATACGTTTCATACCTAATGTGATTTTTGTGTGAATTTTGGCAGAGTTAGTCAAGTTGATGAATCAAAATAAGATTGATTGCTATAGTGTTGACTAACTTTGCTGTAGCAAAGTTCGCAAAGTTACAAAAAATATTTGAAATTAATGTATCTGTTTGTGATTTTTAATATAAAATATTAACTGGTTACATTTTCGTTTGTTTTGGAAAGGGGTTAATTTGATATGTCGAAAATCTTTGTTAATATCTTGTTAATATTTTTAAGAAAAAATTGCGTGGAACATTCAAGAAAAAGTATTATTTTTGCATTCTATTTGCATGTAAAAACGAGTAGATGCTAAAGGTTTTATTATGAGAGTATTGATAACTTGCTTTTCGTCGATTAGTAATGTTGCGGCAATTGTTCCACAGCTTTTTGGGCTTGTGAATGATTATCCTCAGCATGAATTTGTGGTGCTTAGTCGGGGATTTCTGCATCCTTTGTTTGATAAATTGCCACGTGTGACTTTTGTAGGTGGAGATATTCGTGGAGAGCATAAGTCGGTATTAGGTGTCTATCGATTGTATAAGCAGTTGAAAAATTTGCGACCTGACATTGTTCTTGATATGCAATGCTCGTGGCGTACTCGGTTAATAGCTCGTTTGTTTGCTCTTTCGGGGACTAAGACGTTGAAAATAGGTTTTGTTCGTGCAGAGCAACGACGCTTGATTCAAAATGGTGCAAAAAACTATCGTGCAATACCCACAATTTTCGGCCGCCAAGCCCGTTTGTATGCTAAAGTGCGATTGAAGGTGAATGATTCGTTTGTGAAACTTTATGAACCATCATCAGAGCAACAAGACAAAATTAAATCGCTATATGGCGAGAAGCAAGGTTGTTGGATTGGCATTGCACCATTCTCTATAGCGCGAGGCAAGACTCTTCCTTTCCGCAAAATGAAGAATATCATAGCGCATTTCGATAAACGGCCTAATACAAAGATATTTCTTTTTGGTGCAGGAGAGATGGAGAATGAGTTGTTGTCGGATTGGCAGTCGCGATATGATAATGTTCATGCCGTGCACACTAACTTGCAATTAGATGACGAACTTATTCTTATGAACTATTTGGATGTGATGGTTTGTATGGATTCGGCAAATATGCACTTAGCATCATTGATGGCTGTGCCAGTGGTGAGTGTGTGGGGTGCAACTCATCCTTATTCGGGTTTCCTTGGGTGGAAGCAGTCGATGGATAATTGTGTTGGGGTAGATTTTTCGTGTCGACCTTGTACGGCTCACTCCGACCGCAAATGCAAATATGGCGACTATCGTTGTCTCGAAAGTTTGCATTCAAGTAAAGTGATAGAAGTAATAGAAAAGAATTTAAAAAAAGACAGAATAACACAAGAACAGAATAAATTGTAATAACAGTTTGTGGATTGAAAAAATATTTTGTTATTATGTTTTTTTGTCTTCAATAATTAAAGAATATGGGAAAAATTATAGCAATAGCAAATCAAAAAGGTGGTGTAGGTAAGACCACTACAAGTATCAACCTTTCGGCATCGTTGGCGCGTGAAGGCAAAAAGGTGCTTTTGATTGATGCCGACCCACAAGCAAATGCTTCGTCGGGTTTGGGCGTGGATATCAAAGAGTTGAAAACAACTGTATATGAGTGTATGATTGGCGAGGTGAAGGTCGAAGATGCTACATTCGATACCGAGATTGAAGGTTTGAGAATTGTGCCTTCGCATATCGACCTTGTAGGTGCCGAAATAGAAATGCTCAATCTTGATAATCGTGAGAAATGTATGCGCAACATGCTTTTGAGCGAAAAGGGCAAATATGATTATATTATTATCGACTGCTCGCCATCGTTGGGTCTTATTACGGTGAATGCTCTTACGGCTGCCGACTCGGTGATTATACCTGTGCAATGTGAGTATTTTGCACTCGAGGGTATTGGTAAGTTGTTGAATACTATTAAGATTATTAAAAGCGGTCTCAACCCAGCATTGAATATCGAAGGATTCTTGCTCACTATGTTTGACGCTCGTCTACGCTATGCCAACCAAGTGGCTGAGGAGGTGCGTAAACACTTCGGCAATATGGTGTTTAATACTGTAATTCAGCGTAATGTGAAACTCTCTGAAGCAACTTCGTATGGTCAACCAGCTATTGTGTATGATCCAGATTCGCGTGGTGCGCAAAATCACATTGAACTCGCAAAAGAATTGATTAACAAGAAGTAAAAAAAGACAAAATAACAGAAGAACATAATTTTTTGTTGTTATGTCATTCTGTCAAAAAAGCTATTAAATATGAAAAAACAAGCTTTAGGTCGTGGTCTTAGTGCGTTGATTGAAACTGAACCAGTGGCAGCAGTAGGCTCGACTCTTTTCAATGAAATTGATATTGACAAAATAAATCCAAACCCTAATCAACCTCGTACCGATTTCGACGATGAGGCGTTGGAGGAGTTGGCTGCGTCGATTCGTGCTAATGGTATCATTAGCCCTATTACTTTGCGCAAGATTTCGGATGATAACTATCAAATCATTGCTGGTGAGCGTCGTTATCGTGCTTCTAAATTGGCTGGGTTAGACAAAATTCCTGCCTATATCCGTGACGTAGATGATGGTCAAGTGATGGAGATGGCTCTCATCGAAAACATTCAACGCGAAGACTTGAATGCTATAGAAATTGCGTTGAGTTATAATAGTCTTGTGGCAACACTTGGTCTTACTCAAGAGGCTTTGGCTGAGCGTGTAGGTAAAAAGCGTGCAACTATCACCAATTATCTTCGTTTGCTCAAACTTCCTGCTGAAATACAAATGGGTTTGAAAGATAAGAAGATTGATATGGGACATGCACGTGCTTTGGTTAGTGTCGAAGATCCAGAGCAGATGTTGCGCATCTACAATCAAGTGTTGACCGAAGGTGCTTCTGTGCGTCGCACCGAAGAGTTGGTTCGCTTGGCTGCTGCAGGTGGCGATGTAGAGCAACCAACAAAAAAAGAGAAAGAACGTGCAATTATGCCAGAAGAGTACGATGCTCTTTGTCGCGAATTGAAAGATAAATTCAATGCTAAAGTCAAATTGTCGTATAACGAGAATGGTAAGGGTAAACTTACAATTCCATTTGATTCCGATGATGATTTGTTGCGTTTGATGTCGTTGTTTGATAAGATATAAGTAGAAATGCAAGACATTGCGTCTTATTTGTAGACCTATTGTGAAAATCTTGAGAGGATACATATTATTGATTTGTTTGTTTGTAGTAGGATTGCTACAAGCACAATCGGATAATACTCAACTCTCAACTCTTGATTCAGATACAACTCTCAACTCTCAATTCCTAATAAAGCCTTCTTCTGAGTTAGGGGAGATGCCTATGGGGCAGAGTGAGATGTTTGACCCACAATTGTCAATTTTTAATTCTCAACTTGATACATTTCTTGTAAAAGAGGATTCAACAAAAATTATCAAACAATTGCGCAAAGAGCAACGTGCTTTGGCTCGTGCCAATTTCTTGCCCGACCCAAATATGAGTCTTTGGTTGGGGTTGACATTTCCCGGAGCGGGACAAATCTACAATCGCAAGTATTGGAAATTGCCTATTATCTATGGCGGAGCAGTTGGTGTGGCTTATGCGATCACATATTTTGGAGGATATTATAGTGAATACAAACAGGGTTATCTCGACTATACCGATACTGACCCTAATACCAATTCTCACCTTTTGCTCATACCGCAAGGTTATCCCTCATCTAATGCTGGTACGTACGTAAAAAATCAGATGGACAATTATCGTCGCTATCGCGATATATTTATTGTTGTGGGTGTGGCGGTATATGCTCTATCGGTGATAGATGCATACGTAGATGCTCAATTGGCAGGGTTTGATATTTCGACTGACTTATCGATGAAGGTGAGACCAAAACTCGACATCGAACCTCACACAAGTACCCCAACAGCAGGGTGTCAAATGCAAATATATTTTTAATTTAATTAAGTAAAAATCATTAAGTTGTGACGTTTTAAAATGAAGAAATTTTTATACATAGTAGTTTCATTATTTTTGTCTGTTGCCGTGGCGGCACAAGATTCTCTATTGGTTGATTCGGATTCAATTGTTGATTCCCAATTTTCAATGTCAACTTTTGATTCAATTTTTGAATCAGATTCAACTTTCAATTCTCAACTTTCAATTCTTTATTCTCCATTCGATAGTGTTTTGCACGACTATTTTCTTGAGAAATCGTTCAAGATAGATTGTACTCTCCAAGATAGTTCGGCTGTTTATTTTTCAGATTCTGTCTATATAGCGCGTTTGCAGTCGTTGCCTCATGCAATGGAGATGACATACAACAAAGTGGTGAAGTCGCAGATTGAGCGTTATGCACGTTGTCCAAAGAATGTTGGTTATATGTTGGGCATAGGTAATGCTTATTATTTTCCTATGTTCGAAGAGGCATTGGAGCGACACAATGTGCCTCTTGAATTGAAGTATTTGCCTGTAATTGAGAGTGCGTTGAATGCAAAAGCTAAATCGCCAGTTGGGGCAATGGGTTTGTGGCAATTCATGGTTGGCACTGGTAAAATATATGGCCTTGAAGTGAATAGTATGGTTGATGAGCGTCGTGACCCTCGTAAGGCTTCCGATGCTGCCGCTCGTTTCCTTGCCGATTTATACAAACTCTATGGTGATTGGCACCTTGTGATTGCTGCCTACAATTGTGGTCCTGGTAATGTGGCAAAAGCTATACGTATTGCCAATGGTAAACGTAATTTCTGGGAAATCTATCCTTATCTCCCACGCGAAACTCGTAGTTATGTGCCTATTTTTATTGCTGCGAACTATATTATGAATTTCTATGAAGAGCATAATATCTGTCCTGCGCAGCCTTTGTTTACTTATCAAACTGATACAGTGATGGTGTCGGACCGAGTTCACCTTCGTCAGATTGCAGAAACTGTGGGTATCTCTTTCGAAGAGTTGCAATTCCTTAATCCACAATATCGTTACGATATCATTCCTGGCAATATCAAACCTTATCCTCTTGTGGTTCCGTTTGAGCATATCAATTCCTACGCTCTTAATCGCGACACTATCTTGGCTTATAAACCTGAACTTGTATCGCGTGAAGTGAAGTTTGAGCCATCTGAAGGCGAGGTTATCTATTACAAAGTGAAGAGTGGTGATACTCTCGGTGGAATCGCAAAAAAATATCGTGTGTCAGTTAAGAGTCTTCAGAAGTGGAATAAGTTGAGTTCTACAACAATCCGTATAGGTCAAAAACTAAAAATATATAAATAAGTCTTGTAAGTAGGGTGATTGTATGTTATTCACTACACTACTTGTTACTGAAAATATGGAAAAGAAATATTTTTCAATAAAAGAGGTTTCTGAGATGCTCAATTTGCCAGCATCAACCTTACGCTTTTGGGAGAAAGAGATTGATGCCCTTTGTCCGCAAAAGTCGGCAGGAGGTGTTCGTAGATATATGCAGAAAGATATCGACCTATTGAAGCAAATTAAGTTTCTTATTGATGAGCAACATCTTACTCTCACAGGTGTGAATGAGCGTTTGACAAAATATCGTGATGTAGATGAGCGTAGAATGAAAGTGATACATAATCTTCAGTCAATCAAAAAAGAGTTGCAGGCCATACGCCTCGAACTCAATGCTCACGAAGCCCTTGCTAATGAACTTATTATTGACTAATCTTCGTGCTATTTTTTACGAAGCATATATGAAGGATAACCTAATTTATAAAATGATTTTAGTGATATGAAAAAGGTAATGTTTTTGTTGTTTGTTGCAGTATTGTTTGCTGGTTGTACAAATTCTACTTGTTGTGACCAAGCAAAATGTGCAAAAACTTGCAAACCAAAGAATGTAATTTATCTAATTGGCGATGGAATGGGTCTAAATCAAATTTATGCTGGTATGACAGCCAATGGAGGTACACTCAATATCGAGCGTTGTACGCATACTGGTTTGGCTAAAACATATTCTGCAAGCCATTATATTACCGACTCTGCCGCTGGTGGCACAGCACTTGCTACTGGCAATAAAACTAACAATGGTATGATTGGCATGGATGCCGACTCTGTGGTGGTGAAATCGGTGCTTTCGCTTGCCGAAGAGGCTGGTTGTGCAACAGGTCTTGTGGCTACAGTTCGTATCACTCACGCTACTCCTGCCTCGTTTTATGCACACCAAATTAGTCGTAATATGTACGAAGAGATTGCTGCTGAGATGCTTACTTCGGGTGTAGATTTCTTTGTAGGTGGCGGGCGTAAAAATTGCGAGGTACGCAAAGACTCTTTGAATTATTCTGATTCACTTCGCAATGCCGATTATAATATTGTTTACTCGATTGATTCAATCGAGGCTCCTGTGCTTTTGCCTTTTGGTGCTTTGTGTGCCGATAACGATATGCCTAAGGCAAGTGAGCGTGGTGATTTTCTCCCTCGTGCTGTCGATTTGGCTATTAAGTCGCTCGATGCTCGTGGCGATGGATTCTTCCTTATGGTCGAAGGTTCGCAAATCGACTATCAAGGTCATGGCAACAATACCGAAGGCGTTGTTGATGAGGTGCTCGATTTCGACCGTGCTATCAAAGTGGCTCTCGACTTTGCTGAGCGCGATGGCGAAACTCTCGTAGTGATTACTGCCGACCACGAAACTGGTGGTATGACTATAATGAATGGTTCGTACGGTGATAAAACTATTGAGGCTCAATTCAATACTGGTGGTCACACAGGTACAATGGTGCCAATCTATTCGTTCGGTCCATGTGCCGACCAATTCACTGGCATAATGGAAAATACCGAAATTCCTAAAAAGATGTTTGAGTTTTATAAATAGGAAGTATAAAAAAAGAGCCTTGAACTAGTTCGAGGCTCTTTTTTTGTGTCTATTTATTTAGAAGTTTTCGGGCCAGAGGTAGGTGCCGTCGTAGATGGCGTAGCCGTAGTTTTGATAGAATTCATCGAGAATTAGGAGTTGGCAGCCAGAGGCGAGTCGCATATTGATTTCTTGATGGAGGTGGCCCATGATGATGTAGTTGACATCGGGGTGCTCGGCAGAGAATTGTTTTGCCCATTCGACTTGGAAGGCATTAGAATCGGTGGTGTGCGCCTCATAGTAGTTGTGGTGGCGGTTGGTATTAGCGATGGAATCGTGTTTTTTGCGATTGTGTGCACTCCAGCGATAACCAAAGGCATAGCCAAGGCGGGGTATCATCAGATGACGAAAGAGCCATTGTGTGACGCGACTCTCGAATATGCGATTAAGAATGAGTGTGGTACGACGTTTTTCGCCAAGTCCGTGCCCATGGGCGAGATAGAATCGTTTGCCTTTAATGTCGATGAAATCGCCTTTTGGGTGTATTATTAGTCCACAATAGTCGCGAAGGTAGCCATAGGTCCATTGGTCGTGATTGCCGCAGAAGAAGTGGATGCGAGTGCCTTGCTTGGTTTTTTGGCGTAGTGCGTTGAGTAGGCGGTCGAAACCGGGAGGGATGGCATGGGCAAATTCGAACCAAAAATCGAATATGTCGCCGAGAAGGTATATTTCGGATTCTTCGGCAGTGGCCATGTTGAGCCATTCGATGAAATGGGCAATTTTTGCGTCATTGTCATCAAATAGGCGTGAACCAAGATGGGCATCTGCGATGAAATAGTATTTCATTTTTATGTTACTTTTGTTATTGTTACTTTTGTCATTGCCCAAAAGTAACCAAAAGGCTAGAGCTGTGACTACAAAGCTAAAAAATAGATATGAATCCTACTCCGCTTTAAACTCGGGCAATCTACCTACTTTTTCAAAGTTGTAGTTCAACGCATAATTTCAGAACTTCGTTCTTATTACGTATAACCTCGTCAAAAATCGTCGTTTACGGATTTTATATCAATTTTTCTTTACGCTTTTCTGTCAATGCTCGATTGCCATGCGGCGTTCACGTGCGTTTGTTGGAGTTAGGCTCGTTTATTGGTATTAACCATTTATCGCACGCGATAAATAAAAATCCGTGAGATCTGGAGAGCGTTTCTTGCGAAGCAAGAGAGCGAATCGTTTAAGAGAGTTATCTGTGTTATCTGTGGGAGATAAAAATAACTCAGTGAGGGGTATGAGATTATAGAAGGCCAAGTTCGAGTTGGGCTTCTTCGGACATCATAGAGCGGTCCCATTCAGGTTCGAAAACGAGGTTGACATTAACGGATTTGACACCTTCGACAGATTCTATTTTCATTTTGACGTCTTCCATGATGAATTCGGCAGCAGGGCAATTGGGTGCTGTGAGGGTCATGTCGATAATGACGTCGCCATTGTTGGCTTCGATGCGATAGATGAGACCGAGGTCGTAGATGTTGACTGGGATTTCGGGGTCGAAAACGGTTTTGAGCATTGCAACAATGCGCTCTTCAAGTTCGAGGAATTCGTTCATAATTAATGATGAATTAGGAGTGAGGAATGAGGAATGTTTGAATTTTTAGTTCTCGATTCTCAATTTTCAATTTTCTTGTGCAAAGATACGAATTTTTTTTGTAATTTTGTACCTTTAAATGTAAAAGTTAGAAAAGGTATGAAAATAGGCAATGTAGAGTTCGGGAAAGAGCCGTTGTTTTTGGCTCCGATGGAGGATGTAACGGACCCAGCATTCAGATTGTTGTGCAAACGATTTGGAGCGGATATGGTTTATACTGAGTTTGTTAGTGCAGATGCATTGATACGTAACGTGAAACGTACGGAGCAGAAGTTGACTATACATGACGAGGAGCGTCCGGTGGCTATACAGATATATGGCAAGGATGTGGATACGATGGTGGAGGCGGCGAAAATAGTTGAAGAGGCGCGTCCGGATATCTTGGATTTGAATTTTGGTTGCCCGGTGAAGAAGGTTGCAGGTAAGGGTGCGGGTTCGGGTATGTTGAGAGATGTGCCTAAATTGTTGGCTATTACGAAAGCGGTGGTTGAGGCAGTAAAGATACCTGTGACGGTGAAAACTCGTTTGGGTTGGGATGATCAGTCGAAGATTATTGTTGATTTGGCAGAGGCGATACAGGATTGTGGTGCTCAGGCGTTGGCAATACATGGTCGTACGCGAGCGCAAATGTATACGGGTGAGGCTGATTGGACATTGATTGGTGAGGTGAAGAATAATCCGCGAATGAGGATTCCGATTATTGGTAATGGTGATGTGACGACTCCGGAGAGGGCACGCGAATGCTTTGATAAGTATGGCGTTGATGCTGTGATGATTGGTCGTGGTTCGATTGGTAGACCATGGATATTTGAGGAGGTGAAGCACTATTTGCAAACGGGAGAACATATTGCACCATATAAGATGCAATGGCAAATTGATATGATAAAAGAGCATGTGTTGAGGTCGATAGAGTGGTTGGGTGATGAGCGAAAAGGGATTGTGCATAGTAGAAGGCATTTGGCTGTGACTCCAGTGTTTAAGGGTATTGACCACTTTAAGCCAACGAGGATTGCGATGTTGAGAGCGGAGAGCTTGGATGAGCTTTTTGGAATTATTGATTCGGTGCCGGGGATGGTGAATTCTGAATTGAGAATTGAGAATTGAGTGTTTGGTGTGTAGATACACACTGAGAGTGTGTATTTTTGGGGTAGGGTGCGGGTTGCTTGAAGGTTGCTCTATAGTATATTTAGGTTTGGGAAAATTTTAGAATGAGTACACACTGAGAGTGTGTATTTTTTGAGAGGATAAATTGTATGAATTTTTGTTGGATAATATGGTCGCCAAGTGCGGAGATTTTTTCGGTGGGGAACTTCACTTTGTTGTGGTATGGGGTGTTGTTTGCCGCGGGTTTGGTGTTGGCGGGATGGTATGTGAGACGACGATTCGTAGAATTTGGAATAGAGCAGCGTCATTTTGAAAATTTGGTGATTTGGTCGTTTTTTGGGATATTTCTTGGTGCACGGTTATGCCATTGTTTGTGTTACGAACCAGAATATTATTTGTCGCGCCCGATAGAGATGTTGTTGCCAGTAGGTGTCGATGAAATGGGTGGTTATTACTTCTCTGGATATCATGGTTTGGCCAGTCATGGAGGAATTGTAGGATTGATGTTGGTGTTGATATTATTTAAGTGCGTTTTGAAATTGGATATATTGCCGATAATGGATTGGCTTGCGTTGGCAACGCCATTGGCAGGAGGATTTATTCGATTGGGGAATTTGATGAATTCGGAGATTGTGGGTGCGCCGACAGATGTGGCTTGGGCATTTGTATTCCCGTTAATAGACCAATTGCCTCGTCATCCGGCGCAGTTGTATGAATCGGTGTTCTTTTTTGCATTGTTCGGAATAGGGGTTTGGATGTTTAATAAAATGCGCTATAATGCGGTGAAATGGGGGTTTTATGTGTCGTTGCAGCTGATGGTGATAGCGAGTTTTAGGTTTTGCATAGAATTTGTGAAAGAGGTGCAAGTGGGTTTTGAGAGAGATATGGTGTTGAATATGGGGCAGTGGTTGAGTGTGCCACTATTCGTTTTGGGAGTGGTGTTGATGTTTTACACTCAAAAATATGGTAAAAATAGTGTGAAATCGGAAAATAATAGTTAACTTTGCAAGTTAAAAAAATAGAGAAGATATGAAAATTAAATTTTATTTGTTTGGTTTGTTGTTGATGGGGTGTTTGACCTCGTGTTTGGAAAGTTCGACTTCGACGACTGCAGTGTCGGATGAGGCTGTTATCACTAATTTTTATTTGTACAATGATAGTATAGAGGGAATTAGTGACTATGAGTTTTTGGTACACGAAGATAGTATGCTGATATACAACTATGATTCGATAGATTATGGTACACGAATTGACTCATTGGCATTTGCTATTACGCCAAGATTTCATGCGGTTTATATCAATGATACGCTTGATTTTTATGCGGCGACTAGTGTGTTTTTGGACTTTACGAATGAGGTGAAGATTACGGTAGTAGCATCGGATGAAAAGACATCGGCAGATTATCGTGTGAGAGTGAATGTGCATACTGTTGACCCAGATACGTTTATTTGGAATGGTGTGAAGAGTGAGGTGTTTGCGGGATATGCGCAAACAGAAAAGGCGTTGTGGTTTAATGGAAGATTGTTGTATTTTGCTGTGGTTGACAATGATTTGGTAGTGAATGAGAGTGTTGATGGCGTGAATTGGAATGCGTTGACTGTGTCGGGATTTGATGTGGATTATGCATCTGCTGATTTGAATTATTTGGTTGGCACAGAGGATTTTATTTATTATTTTGTGGATGGTGAATTGTATAAAAGTGCAGATGGTGAGACGTGGACATCGGAAGTGATAACTGGTATTGCAGTTGAACATTTGTTGTTTGCAATGAATGGTAAGATTTTTGGTGTGACAGAAGAGAATGGAATAGCACGCTTAGATGGTGGTATGTGGACAGATTTGGGTAGTTTGCCATCGAGTTTCCCAGTGGAAGGGGCTGCTATGATGGTTGCGCCTGCTCCTTCGGGCAGAGAGAGAGCATTTGTGGTGGGTGGAATTGATGTGAATGGTAGATTTTTGTCGTCGGTGTGGAGTAGTGAAGATGGTTCGTATTGGAGTGATATGTCGGGTGGTAAAGAACAATTTACGCCTCGCGCATATGCAGCAATGGCTCAGTATGGAGATGGTTTGATGCTATTTGGTGGTGTTGGTTCGAATGATACTGTGGTTGGAGATGCACAATTGTATTCGAAAGATTTTGGATTGAATTGGGGTGAACCAAAAGCAAAATCGGAAATTAGTGATATGTATTTGCCACGTTATGGCCATTCGGCAGTGGTTACACCATCGGGATATATCTATTTGATTGGTGGACGAGCATCGTCGGCGACATCGGTTAATGATGTTTGGATGGGATTGAATTATGCTTCGTTGCCAGGATTTAAACGTTAATGCACTACTTGACAATGCACAATAAACAATGCACAATGCACAATGTTGGTGAAGGTGAGCTTTCGATTGGTTTGCCTTTGTCGAAAAGTGTGAGGGCAAGGGAGTTGGTGTTGGATGCATTGGCGGGAAAAGAGGTGGAGATTGAGACGGAGAATGATGATATATTTGTGTTGTCGCACGCGCTTAATCAATGCCATAATGCACAGTTGGCGGTGAGATGTGATTTGCATCATTCGGGTACGGCATTGAGATTTATGACTGCGTATTGTGCTGTGACAGAGGGTGAATTTGTGTTGGTAGGGTCGGAACGATTGTGCGAAAGACCTATAAAACCATTGGTGGATGCGTTGAGAAGTATGGGGGCAAAGATTGAATATTTAGAAAAAGAAGGATTTGCGCCATTGAAAATAAAAGGAGGAGTGTTGAAAGGAGGGCGAGTGAGATTGGATGCGAGTGTGAGTAGTCAGTTTGCATCGGCGTTGATGTTGATAGCAGATAGAGTGGATGGTGGAGTAGAGATAGAATATGAGGGAGATGTGGCATCGAAATCGTATATTAGATTGACAAAAAGTGTGATAGAAAGATATAAAAGGGGCGTATGTAATAGTGGAGAGAGAGATTGGTCGTCGGCAACGGTGTGGTATGCAGTGATGGCCGTTGTGGGTTGTGGAGAGATGGTGTTGGATGGATTGGTTTTGGGTAGTGAGCAACCTGATAGGGCTGTGGTTGAGGTGTTTGAAAAATTGGGAGTATATAGTGTGGGAATAGAGCGAGGAGTGAAGATAGAGAGAAGAGAGGATGATGTGGCAAATAAAATGGAGTTGGATTGCTCGGACATGCCTGACGCGGTGATGTATATAGTAGTGGCGTCATGTTTGTTGGGCGTGGAATTTGAGATATGTGGAGTGAAAACATTGAAGGTAAAAGAGAGTGATAGGATAGAGGCGTTGATAACAGAGATGAGGAAGTGTGGGTATGTGTTGAAATACGATGAAATCGGCAAAATTTGTTGGTCGGGAGAGAGATGTGATGCAGAATATAAGCCTTGTATTAGAACATATAACGACCATAGAATTGCAATGGCGATGGCTGTGGTGGGATTGACTCAGGAGATAGAGATAGATAATGCAGAGGTGGTGAATAAATCGTATCCTGAATTTTGGTATGAATTTGGTAAAATAGAGAAAACTTTATTGTAATTGAAACTTATTATTAGATAGAAATGAAAACATTAGAAGAAAAAGAGATTGAATTAATCGAAGAATTTGAGGTTTATGAAGATTGGATGGATCGCTATCAGTATCTTGTGGATTTAGGTGGCGAATTGGAAGGATTGTCGGCAGAAGAGAAAAATGATGATACATTGATAAAAGGTTGTCAAAGCCAAGTGTGGTTGGTGTGTGACGAGCAAGATGGACGATTGTATTTTAGAGGCGAAAGTGATGCTATTATCGTAAAAGGTATAGTGGCATTGTTGATAAATATGATGTCGGGTTGTACTGCCGAAGAGGTGGTGAAGTATAACTTCGGATTTCTCGACAAAATCGGCTTAAAAGAGCATTTGTCGCCAACGAGAAGTAATGGTCTTGTGTCGATGGTAGAGAAGATGAAAGCATATGCAGTGAGACAGTTAGGAGTTGGAGAGTAAGAGTTATGTCGCGATTATATTATTTTAATCCTGAGCATGATTTGGCATTGGC
>JAZLEE010000193.1:0-15685 GCA_045615085.1 Candidatus Aphodosoma sp.
AAAGTGTTGGGCAAACATCAAGGTTTTCCTAACTATACTATTGGTCAACGTAAGGGTCTCGGTATTGCGCTTGGCGAACCAATGTATGTTGTCCGCATTGATGCAGAGAAGAATCAGGTGGTGCTTGGACGAAAAGAGGATTTGCTTACCCAAACATGCTATGCTCGCGACTTGAATATGATGAAATTTGCCGATTTCACCGATGGTGAGACCGTCATGGCAAAGGTGCGCTACAAATCCCGCCCTGGCCTCGCCCACATCTATCACGTCGACGAATCCGAATTGCAAACCCTCAATTCTCAATTCTCAATTCTCAATTCTCAATTCGTTCGTATTGTCTTCGAAAACCCAATCGAATCCATCACCCCAGGCCAAAGCGTAGTATTCTATTGCGGCGACAACTACACCGACGTCCTCGCCGGCGCAATACTTATTTAGGAAATAAGGTATAGGAAGCAAGGAAGAGAATTCAACTAAAGAAATTGAGTTTAATGCCGAATGGTATCCATGCATTGCGTAAAAAGCGTCAAAAAAAATTGATATAAATTCGTGAACGACGATTTTTGGCGAGGTTACTTTGGCTTATATCGAGGCATAATAACTACGGGCAAGCACAAATATTTGAAGAAGCACTCCGATTGCCCGAGTTTAAAGCGGAGTAGAATTTATATTAATTTTTTAGCTTTTTAAGCACAGCAAAGACTTTTGGTTACTTTTGGTCACAAAAGTAACATAAAAATGACCTCATTATCACTATATCAATTAAACCAACTAATAAAGGAATCACTCCGCCAAGTGATTCCCACCTCCATATGGCTCCGTGCCGAAATACACAACATAACCACAAACTACTCAGGTCATTGCTACATAGATTTAGTCGAAAAGAGCGATTTTAACGACCAAATCATAGCGCGCCAACGAGCAAATATATGGGCATCAACCTACAGATATGTAGCCCAAAAGTTCCAACAAGCTACTAATTCTTCATTACAAGTTGGCATGAAAATCTTGGTAGAGGTATCTGTCGAATTCCATGAGTTATATGGTTTAAGCCTTAACGTAAAAGATATCGATCCCACCTACACACTTGGCGAACTCCAACGTCGCCGCCTTGAGATAATCCAACGACTAAAAAATCGCGGTTTAATCGACAAAAACAAACGATTATCAATGCCTCGCCTTGTGCAACGCATCGCAGTAATTTCAAGTCCAACAGCAGCCGGATATGCCGATTTTGTACATCAAATACAAAACAATCCACACGGTTTCGCCTACAACATTACTCTCTTCCCTGCAATCATGCAAGGCACCCAAACCGAAGAATCCATCCTCTCCGCCCTCTCTGCAATAGAAGCCACTATGGGAAATATAAAAAATTGTCCCCCTGTTCATAGGGGGACGAGCGTAGCGGAGGGGGTTAATAATTTTATCACCGAAGGCTCAAAGACTGAGAATTCCTCACTCCTCACTCCTCATTCGACATTCGACATCGTTGTTATCATCCGCGGTGGCGGTGCTACTTCCGATCTTCAAGCCTTCGATAGCGAACCCCTTGCCGAGCGTTGTGCCAATTTTCCTCTACCAATCTTAACTGGCATTGGGCATCTTCGCGACGAAACTATTCTCGATATGGTAGCATATCAAAATCTCAAAACCCCCACTGCTGTGGCTGAGTATATCATATCGCGTACTCTTGCCGTATCGTTTTTTCTCGATGAAATGGCAGAAAAAGTACAAACATCTGTTCGCTTACGCTTAGAAAAAGAATCCAACTATCTTTTATTATTATCCTCTCAGATACCGCAAATCGTGCAGCACCGATTAACTCAATCAACTAATCACATAAATAACTTACAATATCGCATACAACTAAAAACTGCCGATTTCATCGCAAAAAACCGCGCCCTATTAGAGCGTCGAGAAGAGCAAATCAAAGTATTAGCCTCAAATCTACTAAAAGCCCAACAATCGCAATTGGATATACTGCAAACCAAGCTCCAACTTCTCGACCCGCAGCAATTGCTCCAAAAAGGTTACTCATTCACTACCCACAACGGCAAACTCATCACCTCAACCACCCAACTCACACCAGGCGACATCATCACCACTACCCTCGCCGATGGTACAATTGATAGTATAGTAAAATAACTCTCAATTTTCAATTTTCAATTCTCAATTTTCAATTCTCAATTCCTCATTATTATGTCTTACGACGAACAATTAAAACAGCTTGAGCAAATAGTCTCAGAAATCGAAAGCGGACAACTCTCTATCGATCAATTAGCGGCCAAAGTCAAAACAGCAACCAAACTTCTCGCTGACTGCCGCAAACAACTCACCAAAGTCGAATCCGAAGTAAACAAAATCCTCAAACCACAAGAGTAGAAAAAAACAATAAAACGAACCAACCAAAAACAACAAAAGCAGACCTTAACAGTCTGCTTTTGTTCGTATATATCATCAATTTAATCTCTCCGCATAGCTTCAGATGGGGATATACGCGTGATAAAATGCGACGGACCCACCAACATCAACATCGCAGAAACACCAAGACCTATATTTATCCCCAACCATGCCCCAAAAGTCAAATACACCGGCACATGGTCAACATAATACGACGTTGGATCCAATGGTATTATATGAGTAAAATATTGGACACATATAACCAACAATGCTATCAAATTACCCCACAACATCCCTCTCGATATCATATACCACGACTGAACAAGAAATATCTTGCGTATCGTCCAATTGCTCGCCCCTAGCGTCTTGAGCAACCCTATGGTCGACGAACGCTCTAATATCAATATCAACAACCCCGAGATTACACAAAATCCCGACACGGCAAGCATCAATATGATAATTACCACGGCATTCATATCGAGCATTGCCAACCAATCGAATATCTGAGGCGTGAGGGTCTCTATCGTCTCTACTCGACACAATTCGTTGCTGGCATTGGCATACTCTATCACACGGTCGAACAATGCCGAACTGGTGGCGCGCAACTGCGAATAGTCGTCGACCAATATCTCGAGCGAGGTGTATTGATTAGCCTCCCAATGGTTGAGTCGCTGTATGTGACTGATGTCGGTGATGATGTAGAGTTTGTCGTAGTCGGAAAAGGTGGTTTGATAGATGCCCGACACACTGAATTTGCGCACTCGGAGTTGGTCGGTCACGATATAGACGGTGAATGAATCGCCTATCTTCAGCCCCATGGCGCGCGCTATGGCGGTGCTTATCAATGCCGACTGACCTCCACTACTTATCTCGCCTTCGACCAAATTGCGCGAAAAGAATTCCCAATTGTATGTAGAATCGACCCCCTTGAGCAACACGCCCTGAAAGGCTTCGCTCGTGTGGATGATGCCTGGCTGTGAGGCCACATGCTGTATGTCGCTCACATTGCCTACGGTGGCGAGCAGAGTGTCCAACTGCGGCGTGAGCGTGATAGGCTGCATCTCAAACGACGAGTAGTCTTTGAGCGATGTGACCTGGATATGACTGCCAAAACCGATTATCTGGTTGCGCACCTCGCGCTTGAACCCTACTATCACCGCCATGGAGATTAACATCACCGCCAACCCTAAGGCTATGCCGATGATGGCTATACGCACCGCTGGACGCGACATCTGCTGATTGTCACGCTCCTCGCGATTGAAACGATTGGCTATGAATAGTTCGAGTTTTGACATGTTTTATTTTAAAGTCTAAAGTCAACCATCCGAATTTTTTTTTTTATCTCAATTCTCCATTCTCAATTTTTGCGATAAGCGAGGGCAGAGTCAAGCTTGCTTGAACTATGCCGAGCGGAGCAAAAATCTTGAGCGAAGCGAAAAATCCTCACTCCTCACTCCATCAGCCCTCGATTGCACCAATGCGAAAATGGCATCATGGCACGTGCTGCTTTAGTGAGGTGAGAAATAAGTTTATCAGGTGTGGCAAGCAATGCATCATCAAAATGATGTTCTGTTAACCATTGCTTCATTTTTAGCACTTCAATAGCAGGATGATCTGCTGCATACCCCATAGGCGGACGTTTAAGCGTCTCAAAAGAGGTTAGGCTGTCGCCAAAATATTGCTTAAAATCAGACTGAGCCATTATATCAAATAGTTCATCGTATTCTGTATCGATATATGAGCGAAATCGTTTAATACCTTGACTATCTGCACACCAAATACCACCCGACAACATACAATTGCCTGGTTGAAGATGAATATAATAACCCGAATAAAGGCTACGATGACCGCCATTCATGGCTATATAAGTACCAAAATGACGTTTGTATGGAGATTTATCAGGAGAGAAACGCGTGTCTCGATAAATACGAAATAAGCAATCCTTTGGTTGAAGGTAGCGCACTTGTGGGTCAAATTTACCAATTTCATCAATAAGCGTAGCCGTCAACTCAAGCACTGCATTACGCGCAATATCATATCGCTCTCGGTTTTCTTGAAACCAAGAGCGATTATTATTCTGTGCCAAATCACTTAAAAAAGGCAATACCGTATTCAATTCCTCACGTCTCATTCCTAATTTCTCATTCTATTATTGGTTCGCTGGCACCACAAAACGTGCAGTCACACGATTGCGTTGTTCCACAAACACAAGACGTTCCCCTACAAGACGATCAACTATCTCTTTAGTATAATGACGAATAGTAATAAGTTCTACATCCGTATTATAGAGTACTTCATATTCATCTTTAAGTTCGTCAATCATACGTTGGAAGTTCACTTCATTATAATCCACGCAAAGCGAGAAACTAATAGCCGCAGTTTGCACAAGGCTCGATTTAAGACGATACGATGCAAGCACTCCAAAGATTTTGCTTAGACGCTCTTCTGCGATAAACGAAAAGTCACGTGGTGTGAGCGAGAGCAATACCTGATTACGCTTGTTGATATAAATAGGTGGAAGGTCAAGGCGTTCTGTGTAATTAGTAATTACTGAACCAGGTTCAGTTGGGTGAACAAACGATTTCACATGAAGTGGAATACGTTTGTTTTGCAATGGTTTCACTGTTTTTGGGTGAATAACCGATGCTCCACAATAACTAAGTTCAATAGCTTCTTTGTAAGAAAGCACTGGGATAATTTCTACGTTGTCGTAGAGTTTTGGGTCAGCATTCATCACACCTGGCACATCTTTCCAAATAGTCACACTGCCTGCATCAAGCAAATTGGCAAGAATAGCTGCTGTATAGTCCGAACCTTCACGACCAAGTGTTGTTGTTTGACTTGTTTTTGTTCCTGCAAGAAAACCTTGAGTAACAGTAAGTTGTTTATCGAGGAATGTTTCACGACAAAGTCCAAGACTCACCTCCATATCCACATTAGCATCGCGGTGGTTAGCATCTGTAATAATACATTTACGCACATCAATCCATTCAGCAGGCAAACCTACATGGCAAAGATATGTAGCCACAATTGTTGTCGAAATAAGTTCACCAAACGACACAATGCGGTCATACTCAAAGTCGTAACTAAGCGATGGACGTTGCGATACTATTTCATCAAGCTGTGCATAAAGGTCAGCGATAAGAGTGTCAATTGTATCACGCTGCTCGCCAAAAAGATCAGCAATAATAGCTTCGTGATAGTCAACAATAGCTTGAATATGTTGCTCTATATCAGCTTTATGGTTAAAGAAACTATTGACTACCAACTCAAATGCATTAGTCATCTTGCCCATTGCCGAGATTACCACCACGAGTTGTTCGTCAGATTGTTTTACTATTTCGCATAGATTGCGTACACCATTAGCATCTTTTACAGATGCACCTCCAAATTTGTATATTTTCATATTTTCTAAGATATTTATCAGTGAGTAGCAAATAGCAAAACTCACCATTCGGTGATTGGTTATAATTTAACAAGCAAAGTTACGATTTTTTTTTTAATTATACAATATATTATTTTCTTTTGAAAATGAACAAATAAAAATAGTGTGTCGCAACTATTTTACGACACACTATCTATTCCTTTAATGATGAGAAAAACAACTTATTCAGCCGTAGCCAATGGTGCTGCTTGAGTATAAGTACGAGCACCAAGTTCTTTATCAATCATGTAAAGACCATAACCATTATCTTTAATCATACGGAGATGATTAATAATATCTTGCGCAGCCTCTTCTTCTTCTACTTGCTCATCTATAAACCATTTAAGCATACTTTGTGTTGCATAATCTTTCTCTTCAAGTGCGATTGTGTAGAGGTCATTTATGAGCATAGTCACTTTTTTCTCGTGTTGCAAGGTATTCTCAAACACAGCAAGAGCCGATGCCCATTCAGTTTCAACTGCTGCAATTGGTTCAAGTTTAACACGTCCGCCACGCGATGTAATATGGTTAAAAAGTATTTGTGCATGGTCTTGCTCTTCTTTGAATTGCACTTGAAACCAATTTGCCATACCTGTATAACCTTCGTTATGACAATAAGCTGCCATCGACAAATATAAGTATGCCGACCACATTTCGGCATTAATCTGAGCGTTCAACGCTGCTTCTACTCTTGGATGTAACATAGTAATAATTAGAATTTAAGGGTTAATTTTAAAACAATATTTATTATTTAAATTATTATCGTTATTCTATTACCCGAAGTATCAAACATTGTGCCATCTACAGATATAATACCCATAGATTCAATGCGACGTAACAATTGCTCATACTGATAACGCGATGCCATGCGTATTGTAAGAGTTTGATTGCTTCCCGAATATGGCACAAACCGCACGCACAATCCATTATCGAACTGCACACCACCCGTATCAGGTTCTCCACCAAACACTTCAACATAAAATTGTTGCATAGCAACATCATCAGTCGATGGCATCTCTATCTCTGCCACTTGCCACATCGCTTGTCGCGCCTTGCTAACAGACGCTCCTGGTTTCATCGCCGACTTACGCGCTTGATAATCGGCATACTGTTTTTCTAAATAGTTATCAGCCATAGTGGTTGCAAAGATACAATTTTTTTTGTACCTTTGCAAATGAATTTTGAATAAATTATATGGCACGAAAATTAGATACTGAAGAGATTATTCGCATCTCGACCGATGAATTCAAACAAGCGAAAAAAATCCCTCTCGTTATGGTGCTCGACAATGTGCGCAGCATGCACAACATAGGGTCGGTGTTTCGCACCTCAGATGCCTACTTGGTAGAAAAGGTGATACTATGTGGCATCACAGCCCAACCTCCTCATCCCGAAATTCACAAATCTGCCCTCGGTGCTGAATTTAGTGTCGATTGGGAATATTATGCCGATACCAACGAAGCTGTAGCCGCACTAAAATCCGAAGGTTACGAAGTATGGGCTATCGAATTAGCCGAAAACTCTATAATGCTTGATCAATTTTCAACTCTCAACCCTCAACTCTCAACTCAAAAGATTGCCGTAGTGATGGGCAACGAGGTCAAAGGCGTACAACAATCCGTCATCGACCGCTGCAAAGGTTGCATCGAATTGCCTCAGTTCGGCACCAAACACTCGCTCAACGTAAGCGTAACCGCCGGAATCGTCATCTGGGAAATGTTTAAGAATCTTAGAGGATAGATCTCATATCCTCTTGTCTTTATGTCTAAAAAATATATACATAATGAAAAAATTAGTGATTTTCGACCTTGATGGTACACTACTAAACACATACGAAGACATTGCTGCTGCAACAAATCATGCCTTAGCAATGTATGGCTATCCTACTCACCCAACCCCCGTAATCAAAAGTTTTGTCGGCAATGGCATCAACAAACTCTTCGAACGCGCTCTACCCGAAGGCGAAAAAACAGAGGAAAACATACTAAAAATCCGTGCTGCATTCATCCCCTACTACAATGTGCATGGAGCCGACTTCACAATGCCATTTGAGGGCATCGTAGAGTTACTATACACCCTTCAACGCCTCGGCATCAAACTCGCCGTAGCATCAAATAAATACGAACAAGCCACCAAAGCATTAGTAGAGACCTACTTCCCCGAAATCGAATGGTGTGCCGTTTTCGGCCAACGCGAAGGCGTACCAACCAAACCCGACCCTACAATCGTGGAAGAAATACTCACCGCCGCTAGTATCACCGACAAGAGCGAAGTTTTATACGTAGGCGACTCAGGCGTAGATATGCAAACTGCCATCAATGCCGGCATCGAAGCCGTAGGCGTAGCATGGGGCTGTCGCACTCGCCAAGAACTCGAAAGCTTCTCACCCCGCGCCGTAGTAGATACTTGCGAAGAAATACTTCAGATAGTTATCAGTTAGTAGTGACTGGTTATATTTATAAGTATAACCCCCTCGTCCTGCGGACACTCCCCCTACGACAGGGGGAGAATATGAAGCCCCACAAATTCCTCCCCTGTTGTAGGGGAGGTGGTCAGAGACCGGAGGGGTTAAATTAACAAAAAAATATTGACTGTTGACACTCCAAAAGGAAGCAAGTTTCTTGCACATTACATCCATTTTGAGCATAAAAATGCGCATTATTTTGAAAAATGTGCATTTTTTGTGTTTTCATATGCTCACATTAAAGAAAAATGTGTAACTTTGCACCGAATTTGTGCCATGATAGACCTTGGCCACAAAATCAACATATTAAATTAGAAACACAAAACAAGCGAAACGAGTTAAAAACTCACTACTCGCTCTCATATTCCTCCCCTGTCTTAGGGGAGGTCCCCGAAGGGGGGAGGGGTTAAAGTCTTGCTACTCGCTACTCGCTACTAAAAGTCTAAAAATATGATTAAAGAAAATTTAATTCGTCTGTTCGAAAATAGCATGAAGAACAACTGGGATCGTCCTGCTATGACAGACTACATGGAGAAAAAAACTTACACTTACGCTGAAGTTGCTAAAGAAGTAGCTCGCCTACACGTTTTATTCAAAAGCATCGGCTTCGAAAAAGGCGACAAATTGGCCCTCGTAGGTAAAAATGGTCCTAAATGGTGTATCGTATACATCGCAACTGTTACTTATGGCGGTGTTATCGTACCTATTCTCCAAGACTTCAACCCTAACGACATTCAACACATCGTCAACCACTCTGACGCTAAATTCCTTTTCATTAGCGACAACTTGTGGGATAACCTCTTCGAAGAGGACCTTCTTTATGTAAACGGTGTATTCTCATTGAACGACTATCGTTGCATCCACCAAAAAGATGGTTACTCTATCCAAAAAGCATCGAAAGCTTGGGACGAAAACTTCAACGAAACTTATCCTAACGGCTTCACAGCGGCTGATGTTCTCTACCCTACTATCCCTAACTCTGAAATGGTATGTATCAGCTACACTTCTGGTTCGACTGGTTTCTCTAAAGGTGTAATGCTCTCGGGTAATGCTTTCGCTGGTAATATCACTTATGGTATCGACTCGAAATTGCTCGGCCCAGAATCGCGCTGCTTGGCTTTCTTGCCTTTGGCTCACGCTTATGGTTGTGCGTTCGACTTCCTTACTTCGTTCTGCTGCGGTTCGCACACTACTTACCTCGGCAAAATTCCTTCTCCTAAAATCTTGATGAAAGCGCTCAGCGAAATCAGACCTACTATCATCTTCACTGTGCCTCTTATCATCGAAAAGATATATCGCAAACAAATCCAACCTATGTTGGAAAAGAAATCAATGCAATTCATGCTCAACGTGCCATTGCTTGACTCTACAATCCTCGCTACTATCAACAAAAAATTGACTGATACGTTCGGTGGCGAATTTAGCGAAGTCATCATCGGTGGTGCTGCTTTGAACCCTGAAGCTGAAGAGTTCTTCAAGAAAATCGGTTTCCGCTTCACTGTAGGTTACGGTATGACTGAATGTGCTCCGCTCATCAGCCACTCATTCCACTACGAATTCAAACCTCGCTCGGTTGGTAAAATCCTCCCTACTATGGAGGTGAAAATCCTTTCGAACGACCCTTACAACGAAGTGGGCGAAATCATCGTACGCGGCGAAAACGTGATGATGGGTTACTACAAAAACGAAGAGGCTACTCGTTTGGCTATCGACGAAGAGGGCTGGTTGCACACTGGCGATATGGGTACTATCGACCCTGACGGCACTATCTACATCAAAGGTCGTAACAAGAACATGTTGCTCGGTCCTAGCGGTCAAAACATCTACCCTGAAGAGATAGAAAACAAACTCAACAACATGCCTTTCGTAATGGAAAGCCTTGTGCTCCAAAACGCTGATAACAAACTCGTAGCTCTTGTGGTGCCTGACTACGATGCTATGGACGAGGCTAAACTCACAACTAAAGACCTCGAAATGGTAATGGAGGAAAATCGTAAAAACCTCAATGCCACTACTGCTGCATACGAAAGCATTACTAAAATCCAAATCTATCCAAGCGAGTTCGAAAAAACTCCTAAGAAGAGCATCAAACGCTTCTTGTATGTTAACCAACTTAAATAATAAAGTAGAGACGCAATATATTGCGTCTCTCTTTTTAACTATAATATTACTATGAGAAAAACTGCAACTATCCTAACTCTCATCGTGCTAATGTGCGCCCTAAAGGCCATGGCATCTGTGGTCTACCACGATGTGATGTACCAAGCCTATCTCGACAACGACATGAAGCGATGGGGCATTGAACTCCGAAAATACACCTCACAACCCAACATCTCTATCGACGACAAAATCGACATCAGCAACTATCTCTACGGCTACATTGCCTCGTTGCTCGTCGATATCGACAAGAACAAAAACGAAATTAACCAATGGCTCGACCTCTGGGATGAGTATCTCAACGAAATAGAAACCTCCAAAGGCAAACGCGCCGACATATACGTCTATCGTTCGGCAATCAATGCCTATAAAGCTAAAGTAAAAAAAGGAGGCATGATGATATACGGACCGCGTAGCCTATCCGAACTCAACAATGCTTTGAATGCCGACCCAAACAATGCACTTGCCAATGGACTCAAAGGCAACACTAAATTCTATATGCCTTCATTCGTTGGTGGCGACAAACAAGAGGCTATCGTATGGTACGAAAAAGCTCTGCTCTTGATGCAAACCAATACCGACCCTCTCTATCGATGGAATCGTTGCGCCATCACCCTATGCCTAGCTCAAGCCTACGAAAAAACAGGCAATAAAGAAAAAGCTATCGAAATCTGCCAAACCGAACTCCAACGCGAGCCCAACTTTGCCTATATGCGCGATATATATCTGCCCTCGCTAATGAAATAAAAAAAAGGCGGACACCATGGTGTCCGTCTTTTCTATTATTATCACAAAGTATTCTATCAATGAATCCAAATGCTCACATTATAACCCAACAACCAGAATACCAATACAGCAATAGCCAAAACAGCCACAATCACCGAAATAGCAATTCCCCATTTAGCACCTGATGTTATTTTTTTGATTGGTTTATGTGGATCTACAAGTTTCATCATAGGGAATTGTGCTTGCTCTGTAAGTGTAGAACCAAACATTGCATTCACAAGCGCATCCGCATTGACAGCCCATCCGTTAGCATTAAGGATTGGAGCAAGATTACGTTTACGCAATTTTAACCATGCCAATATCATTGACGGACCTGAAACCACCAACAAAATAGCAACTATAGATAGGATTAATTGCCACCACGAAAGTGCTGCTACTCCCATAGCAAGCGATGTCAAGAAACTGCCTATCATACCTAATGCCATACCAAAAGCAGCAAAGATACCGGCAAATTTAGCAATATCAAATGCTTGTACTTTCTCAGGGGTTTGTCCATCGGCAGGTTTTGCTGCCATATCTTTTTGGATATTAGCAGTCATATTATCAAACGATTTTGCCTCTTTCTCTGCTGCCGATTTATTGATAAGATTTGTAATCCAATCACCCAATTTACGATAAGGGCTCCAGAATGCTTGTCCGATAGAGATAGGATTATCAATAATCTTAGTCACCTCAGCATCCCAGTCACGACCTTGACGGTCATAGAATAAAGCATTTTTACCCACTTTGAGGTTTTTAATATCACCCACTGTCACTGCTGCTACAATCTGCATTGTTTTACCAGTTGGTTTATAAGTACAATTACAATATACAAGGAACATACCCGATGCTGGCGCTTGTGTATTATGTTTTCCCGCATCACTTACTTGCATACAAAGGTTACATGCGCGTTGGTCAATTACCAATGTACCTGCTTGGAATATAGCCCATGGTGTTTCTCCTTTAGCTGCGCGACCAAGAAGTGCTTTACCTCGTTTTGCATAAAAATCTTGAAACGACACATAGTTACGCAACAATGTATAGAAATCACGAGTAAGAAGAAGCAATTTTTCAAGCGGACGATATTGTGCTTGTGCATCTGCAAGAGCCTTTGCATTAGCTCCTTCGGCTGCCGCTTTACCTGCTTCGTAATCGGCAATTGCCTTACCCATTTCACCAAATGCCTCTTCTGTCATACCTGGCACTGCTGCATCAGCTGGCAATGTAGCCAAACCAAGTTCTTGCATACGAGCTGTTGCAAAATATTGTCCGTATGCATCTTTACATGCTTTATATGCTGCAATCACTTCACCTGAATATGGTGCTTCTGGCACTGGTTGTGTTTCAACAGTAACTGCTCCAATAGCCGCACGCACTGCATCTAATGTCACAACACCATCTACTGCCACAGTCTCTGCTACAGCACGAATTGCCTCATCTTTGATATCAGCAACATTCAATTTATCTTCGCCTTTCAACAACAAATCTGGATTTGATAATGCATCACACAACCAATTTGCTGTTTTCACCACTTCTTGCACGTGGAGTTTTCCATCATTATCAGTATCCATAAGTTTAAGACTGTTTTCATCAATCTCCAAACCTACTGTTGGACACGAAAGCACTGTCCACAATTTTTCATCTAATTCGCCCAAATGACGAATATCTTCACCCGACTGAATCTTCACTCGAGTCGAACCTCCTATCGAGGCATAAGTCCATTTATAATCTGCCATATATCTATTATTTAAATATTTAACTCTATTTCTTACTCCCTCTCCATTCTTTTCGCCTCATTCCATATCTCGTCCATCTCAGCAAGAGTCATATCTTTAAGATTATGGCCTTGCTTTATTGTTTTCTCTTCAAGATAATTAAAGCGACGAATAAATTTTTTATTTGTACGTTCAAGTGCGTTTTCAGGATTGATTTTATACAATCGAGCAGCATTGATTATCGAGAACATAAGGTCGCCAAACTCTGCCTCCATCTTATCAGCATCGCTCACCGCCACTTCGGCTTTAAACTCTGCTATCTCTTCTTGCACCTTATCCCACACTTGCTCTCTATCTTCCCAATCAAACCCTACATTGCGTGCTTTGTCTTGTATGCGGTGAGCCTTAATCAATGCAGGCAAACCCGCAGGCACACCACTGAGCACCGATTTATTACCCTCTTTTTCTTTCAACTTTATCTGCTCCCAATTCTGAATAACTGCATCAGGCGTATCGGCATTCACCTCACCATACACATGTGGATGACGGAATATCAACTTATCACACAGTGCATTACACACATCCGCTATATCAAACTCATCCTTCTCTTGTGCCATGAGCGAATAGAAAACTATGTGCAACAACACATCGCCCAACTCTTTTTTGATATTTGGCATATCGAGTTGCTGTATGGCATCCACAAGTTCGTATGTCTCCTCAATCGTATTGCAACGCAATGAGTCAAACGTCTGCTTACGATCCCACGGACATTTCTCACGCAATGTCTCCATCACATCAAGCACTCTCTCAAATGCCTCTAACTGCTTTTTTCTATCTGATTTCATTTTTATTAGATTTTTAGATATTAGACACAAGATACTAGACATCCCTGCTCCTTACTCCCTGCTCCCTATCAAATACGGTCCATCATACTCACCCTCTACCACATTACCAAGTTGGTCCACAAACGAAAATGTCATCGTCAACCACGAATCATCTATCTTCACAATCGACGCCGACCCTTCTACCACATTAGCTTTACCAATAGCCGAACTATTATAAAATACTTGCCAATACGTACCCCATGCTGTGTTTTTGAGTTTATGCCCATAAAAAATAGAGACCTCATCAGCTTTCTTCGAAACCAAATATTCGCCTTCGTGTGGTTTTTCCGTTTGCATATCATGCACACCTACAGCAAATTGCACCCCTGACTTTATCTTACCTACGTCCGTAAATCGCGAATCTACCGAGTAAAATGTAAATTCAAAGTAGTTGCTATTTTCGCTAAACAAATTGCCCCAATCATACATCACCGGCATTGCCAATCGACACGAAATTGTATCAAATTGCAACTCGCCATAAGCGCGTTGGTCAAGTGCATAATTATATTGATATTCTCCAAGATAATATCCATTAATCGAATCGCCATCTGCAGTCACAAATTCAAATTTGAATGTACGATAACCATCTGCCGTATCTACTTTCAACTGCCCACTTGCTATGTGCCAACTAATCGTATCATGCTTCAGTGTGTCTCCTTTAGGTATCTCGGGATAATGTATCAAAAACGATGAATCAGAGTGCAACTCATAGGTCTCTCCCACTTCAAAATCTTTTGTCGAAGAAACAAATCGAGCATCTATCACACTTCCATACCCCGAAGCTCCCACCTCGCTCACTGTATAAGTAGCCGGATATGCCAAAAATCGCAACTCATAATCATCCCCCACATATCCGATATGCTCCACCTTCACTCGCTTAATAGAATAACTCGATTCAGTATATCGAAAACTACCACCTTGCACAACAACTTTCTCCTTCTCGCATGATGCCATGAGAAAAAGAGAAAGCAGTAAAACAACTATTGTACATTGTGCATTGCGCATTGTGGATTGTGGATTACAAAGACCACTCAAAACCGTCTTTTGTATCTTTGATATTGAAGCCGAGCGCTGTCAATTCGTTACGAATCTTGTCGCTTGTGCCCCAATCTTTATTGCGTTTTGCTTCGAGACGCATTTCAAGCAAAAGGTCAATTGCTTTTTTATAAGCCTCATTGCTACCTGAGCCCGACTCTGTTTGAAGGCCAAGAATATCTTCGATAAAGAGTTTGAACACCTCTTTCAATTCAGCCAAATCTGCCTCGCTAATAGTGCCTTTACCATCTGCCACTGTATTGATTGCTTTCGATGCTTCAAACAAATGTGAGATTACGATAGGCGTATTCAAGTCGTCACACATAGCCTCTTCACAGCGTTCGCGCAAGCCCGCCACCTCTACTGTAGTCTCTTTGCCTGCTTGTAGTTTTTGCACACGTTCGTATGCTTCCATCAAACGTGCCAAACCTTTTTCCGATGCCACCAATGCCTCTGACGAGAAGTCAACAGTCGAACGATAGTGAGCTTGAAGGATAAAGAAACGAATTGTCATCGGCGCAAATGGCTGTGTGAGCAATGGGTGATTGCCTTCGAAGAATTGGTCGAGAGTGATGAAGTTGCCCAACGATTTACCCATCTTTTGCCCGTTGATAGTAATCATATTGTTGTGCATCCAATATTTCACCGACTCATGACCGAGCGCAGCGCACGATTGTGCAATCTCTGCCTCGTGGTGAGGGAACATCAAGTCCATACCGCCACCGTGGATGTCGAATGTATCGCCAAGATACTTTGTACCCATAGCCGAGCACTCCAAGTGCCAA
This sequence comes from Candidatus Aphodosoma sp., assembly GCA_045615085.1. Taxonomy (GTDB): domain Bacteria; phylum Bacteroidota; class Bacteroidia; order Bacteroidales; family Paludibacteraceae; genus Aphodosoma. Next base: position 15,633 of record JAZLEE010000193.1, read on the forward strand.
CCAGGGAAACCTTCGCTCCATGGCGATGGCCAGTGCATAATATGCTCTGGTGC
>JAZLEE010000194.1:0-2122 GCA_045615085.1 Candidatus Aphodosoma sp.
CATTGCTTCGCACATGGGTCGTCCAAAAAATAATCCAGATCCTAAATATTCATTGAAACATATTGTAGACCACGTGAGCAAAACACTTGGCGTGGATGTGAAATTTGTAGAAGATTGCAATGCTGCTGATGAGGCTTGTGCCGCTCTTAAACCAGGTGAAGCGCTTTTGCTTGAAAACCTTCGTTTCTATGCAGAAGAAGAGGGTAAACCACGTGGTTTGGCAGAAGATGCTACTGACGAAGAGAAAGCAGCTGCTAAAAAAGCAGTGAAAGCTTCGCAAAAAGAGTTTGCTAAACATCTTGCTTCATATGCTGATTGCTATGTGAATGATGCGTTCGGTACAGCACACCGTGCACATGCTTCGACTGCTCTTATTGCTGATTATTTTGATGCTGACCACAAAATGTTTGGTTATCTTATGAATAAAGAGGTGACTGCTGTGGAAAAAGTTATGACTGAAACAGTGCGTCCATTTACAGCTATTATGGGTGGTTCGAAAGTGTCTTCTAAAATCGAAATTATTGAAAATCTTCTTACAAAAGTAGATAACCTTATTTTGGCTGGTGGTATGACATATACTTTTATGAAAGCTCAAGGTGGACAAATTGGTCAATCTATTTGCGAAGATGATAAACTTGATCTTGCTCTTGAACTTATGGCAAAGGCAAAGGCTAATGGTGTGAACCTTGTGTTGGCTGAAGATGCTAAAGTGGGCGACGGATTCTCAAACGATTGTAATACTCAATATGCAGATGTGATGAATATTCCTGCTGGTTGGGAAGGTATGGATATCGGTCCTAAAACAATGGAGAAATTTGCTAACGTAATTAAAGCATCTAAAACTATCCTTTGGAATGGTCCTACAGGTGTGTTTGAATTTGATAATTTCTCTCATGGTTCGCGTGCAGTGGCAGAAGCTATTGTTGAAGCAACTAAAAACGGTGCATATTCGCTCGTAGGTGGTGGCGACTCAGTAGCATGTGTAAATAAATTCGGTTTGGCTGATCAAGTAAGTTATGTATCTACTGGTGGTGGTGCCCTCCTCGAAGCAATCGAAGGCCGCACATTGCCAGGTATTGCGGCAATTAAGGGATAATTATTGTTATCTTTATATATTTGAGAGACGGAATCTTATGGGGGTTCGTCTCTCTTTTTTTTGTTGCTGAATTTATGAATTGTGATATTGGAATTAATATGACTTGAAAAAATATTGAAAAATATTTTGTGGTTTCAAAAAAATGTTATACCTTTGCATCGTCGGACGGATTGTGTCGTCTGGCGGTGTAATTCTTTTAAGTGTAAAGTTTTTTAATTGTTTTGAAAACTATGTAGACCTTAATCCTTTTTAGCAAGTCACGAACTTTTTGTTGCTTTTGCAAAATTACGTTTGTATTTTTGCGAACATGATTGCTTTGTGATTATCCCGTTTGCTAAATCAAGGTTTATGAAAAACTTTTACACGTTTTTAGCTTACATTATTTTTATAAACAATTAGAGCATCTGAGCGTAAGGTGTTCTTTTGCTTCGTCGTCTGTTGTCATTAGGTGATGAGGTATGGCTCCTTGCCCTCTAATTGCGACTATTGCTATTGCCTGCTTTGTGGACGAATTAAGGCATGGTACACGTGTGTCGGTCGCTGATTGCTAACTGTTTAATTGTTTTAGAGTATGAAATTTGTAACTTAAAAAAAGGAGAACTTATGAGCTTTTTGAAGAAAGGGAACCTAGTAGATAGGTTCAAGGTGGTTTCTCGCCTAGACAGTGGTAAACGCGCATGGCGCGAAGTTTATTTAACAACTGCTGTTACTGATGAAGGGGATGAACGAAAATGTGTATTAGTCATTTATGACTACGAGCTCACCCGCGAAGCGGGGCTATTACCCAAAAAATCTAATTGTCCGTATGAAGTAGATTGGATGATGGTTTTCGATGACGACTTAAGCTATGATAGATATTGGGATTCTGGGGAATGGGTAAACCCAAAAGGTCGTCGGTTTTTGTATGCGGCTTATGAATACGTCGAAGGGGTGCGATTGGATAAGTTTATGAAACGAAAAAAGCATCCGAAATTGGGAGTTGATTTTTTTGTTGATCTGTGTGAGGCTGTTAATAATGTTGCGATA
>JAZLEE010000195.1:0-5705 GCA_045615085.1 Candidatus Aphodosoma sp.
GCTCATATCGTGACTTCTACTACTCACAAAACTCTCCGTGGCCCACGCGGTGGTATCATCTTGATGGGCAAAGACTTCCCTAACCCATGGGGCAAAACTACTCCTAAAGGTGAAGTGAAAATGATGTCTGCTTTGTTGGATTCTGCAGTATTCCCAGGTGTACAAGGTGGTCCACTTGAACACGTAATCGCAGCTAAAGCTGTTGCATTCGGCGAAGCTCTTCAACCTGAATTCAAAGAATACCAAATGCAAGTGAAGAAAAATGCTGCAGCTCTTGCTGATGCATTCATTGCTAAAGGTTATAAAATCGTTTCTGGCGGTACTGACAACCACTCTATGCTTGTTGATCTTCGCACTAAATTCCCTGAATTGACAGGTAAAGTTGCAGAAAAAGCTCTCGTTGCTGCCGACATCACTACTAACAAAAACATGGTGCCATTCGATACTCGTAGCCCATTCCAAACATCAGGTCTCCGTTTCGGTACACCAGCCATCACAACTCGTGGTGTGAAAGAAGATGTTATGCCAGTGATTGTTGACCTCATCGACCGCGTACTCAACGCTCCAGAAGATGAAGCAGTTATCGCAGCAGTTCGCAAAGAAGTGAACGAAATGATGGTTAAATACCCATTGTTTGCGTGGTAATTTAAATAAGCAATAAGTACTAAGTCGTAAGTAGAAAGATTTTGGTTTGTAAGAATCTAAAGTCTTACTTCTTACGACTTTTTACTTTGTACTAATAATATGGAAATAGTAAAAGAACTACTCGAAGAACTCGACACCATCGTATTCTATGGTGTTAATAATACAAATATTCGATTAATCAAAGACCTCTGCCCTAAAGTGAAAATTGTGGCACGAGGACGCATGATAAAACTCTCAGGCGACAGCGAAGCTGAAGTTGAGAACCTTTCGCATGTTATAGACAAATTGATGCTTCAAGCCGCTAAAACCAATCTACTTACCGAAGAAACCGTACTCGAAACTATAAAGGGCAACGAAATTCCAGAGGTCAAAGTTGACAATCTTATCCTTCATGGCGTGGGAGGTAAAGAAGTGCGTGCGCGCACTGCTAATCAACGTGTGCTTGTTGACGAATATGCAAAGAACGACCTACTATTTGCTATCGGACCAGCAGGGTCGGGTAAGACATATACGGCCATTGCGCTTGCCGTGAAAGCGCTCAAAAACAAGGAGGTGAAGAAAATCATCCTTAGTCGTCCTGCCGTAGAAGCAGGCGAGAAATTAGGTTTCCTTCCTGGTGATATGAAAGACAAAATCGACCCATATCTCCAACCTCTCTACGATGCTCTTGAGGATATGATTCCGCCAGCCAAGTTGGCTGAATATATGACCAACAAAACTATTCAGATTGCGCCACTTGCCTTCATGCGTGGTCGTACCCTTAGTGAGGCAATTATCATTCTCGACGAAGCACAAAATACATCGGTACAACAAATAAAAATGTTCCTCACTCGTATGGGTCTCGGTTCTAAGATGATAATCACTGGTGATATGACCCAAATTGACCTTCCACCGCACCAAAAATCAGGTCTTAAAGATGCAATGGAAGTGCTCAAAGATATTAAAGGTATTAGTTTTGTTCATTTCAATCAAAAAGATATTGTCCGTCACAAACTCGTTCAACGCATTGTTGACGCTTATAAAAGAGTAGAAAATAAAGAGTAAAATCTAACACCTAACACCTAAATGATATTATGAAACGTTCAACATTTGGATCAAAATTTGGTATGCTTGCTGCAGCGGTAGGTTCGGCTGTAGGTCTTGGTAATATCTGGAAATTCCCATATCTCGCTGGTGAGAATGGTGGGGGAGCATTCATTATAGTTTATCTTCTTTGTGTATTATTTCTCGGTGTGCCAGCTCTTTTGTCTGAACTGTCATTAGGATATATTGGTCGTAGCAATGGTATTGGTGCTATGCGCAATATAACTGGCAATAATCGTTGGGCATCGATAGGTATACTTGGCTTTTTGGGGTCGTTCATCATCCTAGGTTTCTATTTTGTAGTCGCAGGATGGAGCCTTGAGTTTGTATATCAGTCGGTTCAAGGAGCATTTGTGGGGGCATCAGGCGAAGCAATATCCGCTAATTTTGATACTTTCCGTTTTGATACATGGCGACCATACTTATGGATACTCGTCTTTATTGCTCTAACTGCAGGTGTTTTGTATGCAGGGGTAGAGAAGGGTATTGAAAAGTGGAGCAAGGTGTTGATGCCTATGTTGTTTGCTATTGTAGTATATCTCTGTGTATATGCTATTTTCTTGCCAAATTCGGGTGAAGGTTATCGCTTCTATTTTGATACAGATTTTACTAAAATTACACCATCGGTTATCATTGCTGCTCTTGGACAAGCTTTCTTTTCTTTGAGTCTTGGTATGGGTGCTATGATGATATATGGTTCGTATATTGAGCGAGGCACCAATATTGCTAAAACATCAATTCAGATTGCATCGCTTGATACATTAGTGGCAATTCTTGCTGGATTGGTGGTTTTCCCTGCTGTATTTTCGTTTGGTATTGACCCGGCAGCAGGTCCACAACTCGTATTTATTACTCTACCTACAGTGTTTGCACAAATGACGGGGGGCTATATCTTCTCAGTGTTGTTCTTCTTGTTGGTAGCTGTGGCGGCATTGACATCGACTATATCTATTCTTGAAGTGCAGATAGCCACCGTAGCTGAAGAGTTTAAGATGAATCGAAAACTTTCGCTCATCCTCATGTCGCTCATTATGTTTGTAGTGTGTTGTTTGTGTTCATATTCATTATTGCCAATCGAAGGAGGCAATCCAATCAGTATTTTTGGCGTTACACTCTTTGATGTATGCGATATGCTCACCTCTTATATTATTCTTCCACTTGGAGGATTGCTCATTATGCTCTATCTCGGATGGTTTTATAAGAAAGATAATTTGCGCTATATCCTCACAGTAGAGACTAAATGTCCGATGTGGCTTTTTAATGTTTATTACTTTATGCTTCGCTATATTGCGCCACTACTTTTGTTAGCTGTATTCTTGCAACAATTAGGATTGTTTTAGAATTGTTATCTATCAGTTAGCCAACTTGGAGCTATCTTGGAGGTATCTTGAATATATATGTATAAAAAAAACTGACCCACACATTTGTGAGGTCAGTTTTTTTGTTTATGTTGAATGAGTATTATTCAAATAGTTTGTTGAAGTCTTCAACTGAAATTTCAGTTTCAACAACTTTCACGCTTTCGCGGATTACTGCAAATACTTTATCTTCGAGAGCTTTTTCAGCCATGTTTTGAACAGCTTCTTTTTTGTTCAACATTTCTTTTGCATAGTTGTCGAGGATATCGTCTGGCACTGAAGTCATACCATATTGAGCGAATTGGATTTTAGCCATGCGACGAGCAAAAAGGTTGATGTCTTCGCGATCAACTTTGATATCGTTAGCTTTAACCACTTTGTTTTTGAAGAGATACCATTTGAGGTCAGCAAGCATAAGATCGAAATCTTTTTCTACTGTTTCTTCAGTCATGTTAGGGTTAGTAGCAAGTACCCAACGTTTCAAGAATTCAACTGGGAATGTAAGTTTGTCGAGTTTTTTAGTGAAGTGTTCTTTAGCATCAATACCGAATTTGTATTCTGAATCTTCTTTGTAAGATTCTTTGATACCTTCAGCAACTTTAGCGCGGAATTCTTCTTCAGTTTTTACGTTGCCTTCGCCATATACTTTGTCGAAGAGAGATTGGTCGATGCCAGATTCTTCGTAGTGAGTGATAGAGAGAATTTCGTATTGGAAGTCGCAGTTGATTTCAGCAGCTTCTTCTTTAGTTATTTTGAGCATTGAAGAGATTTCTGCTTCGTTTTCGAATGCTTTGCGTGGATTGAAGCGAACTACGCTATTAACTTTAGCATTAGCGAAGATAGCTTTTTGGTCTTCATCTTTCATGTAAGCTGAAGAGAGAACAGCATCTTCTACTTTGATACCACCTTCAACAACGTTGCCTTCAGCATCGAGTTGGAGCATAGTACCTTTGAGCATATCTTTAGCATCTTTGGCTTCTTCTACTTGAGTGTAAGAACCGAAGCGAGCAGCATATTGTTTCACTTGAGCATCAACCATTTCGTCAGAGATAGTGATGTTGTAGTATTTGATGCTATCTTTTTTGTTCATTGTAGCTTCGAATTCAGGAGCAAGAGCGATGTCGAATTTGAATTCGAAATCAGATTCTGCTGCGAAGTCGATGTTGCGTTCTTCGTCTTCTTTGTTTGGAAGAGGTTCGCCAAGGATATCAAGTTTGTTGTCAGCGATATATTTATACAATTCTTCTTGGAGAAGGCGGTTGAGCTCGTCAGCTTTTACACCTTTACCATACATTTTTTTAACAAGACTCATTGGAGCCATACCTGGGCGGAAACCAGGAATATTAGCTTTTTGACGATAAGATTTGAGTGCTTTTTCTACTTTTTCAGCGTAATCTGCCTCTACAATTTGGAGTGTGAGGACTGCGTTTACTGCATCAATGTCAGTTCTAATAATGTTCATTTTCGTTAGTTATTTAGTTTGTTATTAGTATTTTATCTAATAAAATATAGCACAAAACAACGTGCCATAAATTGACTCGCAAAGTTAGAAAAAATAATTGAAATATGCAATATGTATGGCAAAAAATAAATATTGTGTGCAATGTTGTGGATTTGGAATGTTTTTTGTATCTTTGCAGACTAATAGTCGATAGTCGATAGTTTATAGCTAAAGGTTTATTTACTAAGTATCTATCATTTAAAAATTTGAAATAAATGGAACATAATTATGACAAAAAGCCATACGGATTGAGAAATTCGGGCTATGACAACAACCGTGAAAGACGTCCTCGTACAGGAGGAGGTTCGTCGAGAGATGGACAATACTCTTCAAATAGAGGTGGTTACAACAAACAAAATCAAGGAGGATACAAACCTCGTTACAATCAAGATGGCGATGGCGAACGTCGCTCTTATGGTCAAAATCGTGATTATCAAGGTCGTGGCGACAATCAAGGTCGCGGTGGCTATCAATCACGCAACAATGGTGGTGGACAAGGTGGTTTCCGCAACAACAAATTCAATCGTAACAACTCAGAGGGCGGTTACAATCCTAATAGCAAATATAGTCAAAAGAAACAAATTGAGTATAAAAAACAATTTGTTGACTATTCTCAACCAATGCGTTTGAACAAATTCTTGGCTAATTCAGGTATCTGTTCGCGTCGCGAGGCTGATGAATATATTGCAGCAGGTGTGATTACGGTGAACGGTGAAGTGGTGACTGAATTAGGTTCTAAAGTAATTCCTGATACAGACCGCGTAATGTTCCACGATCAACCAGTTAAATGCGAGAAAAAAGTATATATCCTTTTGAATAAACCAAAAGATGTGGTGACTACAGTAGAAGATACTCATGCTCGCAAAACTGTACTCGATTTGGTGAAAAATGCATGTTCAGAGCGTGTTTATCCTGTTGGTCGTCTCGACCGTAACACTACTGGTGTGCTTTTGATTAGTAACGACGGCGACTTGACTACTAAACTTACTCATCCTAAATTTAATAAAAAGAAAATCTATCAAGTAACTCTTGATCGCGACCTTCAAGATGAAGATTTTGCTAAAATCCTCTCAGGTATTGTGCTCGAAGATGGCGAAATCAAAGCTGACGAACTCTCA